>NZ_JPON01000001.1:3772500-4072500 GCF_000733935.1 Methylomarinum vadi | reverse complement strand
ATCATGAGCCCGAAAAGCCTGCTCCGGCACAAACTGGCGATCTCCACGCTGGAGGATCTGACCAGCGGACGGTTTTTACCGGTCATCGGCGAACAGGATGATATCGATCCCAAGGAGGTCAGTCGTTTGATCTTGTGTTCGGGCAAGATCTATTACGACTTGGTGGAAGTACGCCGCCAGGATGAGTTGAAACATGTCGCCATCATCCGCATCGAACAACTCTATCCGTTTCCCGATGTGTTATTCAGAAAGCAATTGAAAAAATATCCAAACGTGGAAAGCATCGTCTGGTGTCAGGAAGAACCGAAGAACCAGGGTGCCTGGTATCAGAGCAAACACCATTTCTACAACAACCTGACGAAAGACATCACCATAATCTATGCCGGAAGGCCTCCTTCCGCCGCGCCTGCTGTCGGCAATTTCAGAACCCATATCAAAGAACAACGCGCCGTCGTACACGCAGCTTTATACGGACAATCCGAAGGAAATAATAATGAGCTTTGAAATTCTGGTCCCGGACCTTCCCGAATCAGTCTCAGACGCCACTCTGGTCAGCTGGCACAAACAACCCGGCGACCTCGTCAACAAAGACGACAACCTAGTCGACCTGGAAACCGACAAAGTCGTGCTGGAAGTTCCCGCTCCCATTTCCGGTGTGTTAAGCAAGATACTGAAGACCAACGGTTCGACGGTAGTCGGCGGAGAAGTTCTAGCGTTAATGGAAGAAAAGGAGGTGGTGGAAACCGAAGCGGAAGAAGGCGGTGCCGAAGAAGAGGTGCAAGGCGAGGATATTCCGCTGAGTCCGGCCGTGCGCCGCTTGATCAATGAAAACCAACTCGACCCGCATGCCATCTTAGGTTCCGGCAAACACGGCCGTATTCTGAAAACCGACGTTCTGGCTTATCTGGAAAAACAACAAAAAGCCGATCGCAAAGCGGAGAGAAAAGAAGAATACAAGGAACAACCGATTGTCGACGAAGAAAACAATTTTTCCTCGGTTAGCGCTTCCAGCCTGCGTCCGGAACAACGGGTCCCGATGACACGGCTGCGCGCCAAAATTGCCGAACGGTTGCTGCAGGCTCAACAAAACGCCGCCATGCTGACCACCTTCAATGAGGTCAACATGCAGGCCGTCATCGACCTAAGACAACAATATAAGACGCGTTTCGAACAAAAGCATAACGTTAAACTCGGCTTCATGTCGTTCTTCGTTAAGGCCTCCATCGAAGCGCTCAAGCATTTCCCGGCGGTAAACGCCTCGATCGACGATAATGACATCATTTACCATGGCTATTACGATATCGGCATCGCCGTTTCCACGCCCCGCGGCCTGATCGTTCCGGTTGTGCGCGATGCCGACCAGCTGGATTTTGCCGGAATCGAAAAAAGCATCGCCGATTACGGCAATAAAGCCAAAGCAGGATCGCTGACCGTCGAAGACCTCACCGGCGGCACGTTTACCATTACCAACGGCGGTATTTTCGGCTCGATGTTGTCGACGCCGATTCTGAATCCGCCGCAGTGCGCGATTTTGGGAATGCATGCCATCAAGGAACGTCCGGTAGTCGAAAATGGCGAAATAGTGATACGGCCGATCATGTACCTTGCCCTGTCTTATGACCATCGTTTGGTCGATGGCAAGGAGGCGGTGCAATTTCTGGGAACCATCAAGGAATGCTTGGAGTCTCCCGCCCATTTATTACTGAATATTTAGCATGCCTATGTCTTCTATAGCCAGTTATGATGTAATTGTCATCGGAGCCGGACCGGCCGGTTATGCGGCCGCCATCCGCTGCGCCCAACTCGGTCTGAAAACGGCCTGTATCGACAACTGGCGCAATCATAAAGATTCCGCCAGTCTAGGCGGCACTTTCATCAATGCCGGTTGCCTGTCGTCGATGGCCCTGCTGGAGTCGGCGAAAATCTATCACATGCTAGTCAAGGACAGCGGTTCGCATGGGATCGGCTTCGACAACCTGAAGCTGGATGTCAAAAAGATGGTGAACCGTAAAAACCGGACAACCGAGACTATCAGCCGCCAAATCAAAACCATTTTCGATCATTACGGAATCGACTGCATTCACGCCCACGGCAAACTCATGTCCGCTTCCCAGGTCGAGGTCAAACCATTGGATCAGCAGCCCGGCTATCTCATCGAAGGCAACAATATCATTCTGGCAACCGGCTCCAAACCAATGAGCCTACCCTGCGCGATGCTCGACAACGAACTGATCATCGACACCACCCAAGCTTTGAACATGACGGAAAAGCCGAAAAAACTCGGCATCATCGGCGCCGGTCCAATCGGCCTGGAAATGGCCGGTATCTGGAACAAACTGGGGTCTAAAGTCATCATGCTGGAAGCGCAGGAAACTTTCCTGACCGCAGCCGATCAGCAAATCGCTCAGGAAGCCTATCTCCTCTTCAGCAGCCGGCAGGGCCTCGACATCCGCCTTGGCGCCCGCGTCGTCTCCTCCCGCATTGAAAACAATCGGATCAAGCTGGAATATCAGGACCACGAAGGCAATCACCATCTTACGCTGGATAAACTGATCGTCGCTTCGGGCCGATTGCCCAGTTCAGAAAACCTGGCCGCAGCGGAAGTCGACCTGTTACTGGATGAAAACGGTTTCGTTCACGTCGATGAAAATTGTTGCACCAACATTCCGGGAGTGTACGCGATAGGCGACCTAACCATGCTAGGTCCTATGCTGGCCCATAAAGGCCTGGAGGAAGGGGTCTTTGTCGCCGAGCAGATCGCCGGCAAGCATAGCGCCATCAACTATGACTACATTCCCAATGTCGTCTATACCGATCCTGAAATCGCCTGGGTCGGCCAGACCGAGCAAACCCTGAAAGCCATGGGCGAAAACTACCGGGTCGGCTGCTTCCCTTTCAGGGCCTCGGCCCGGGCGCAATCGCTGGGACGCCCCGAAGGCATGGTCAAAATCATTACCCAAGCCGATACCGATATCATCCTCGGCGTGCATATCATCGGAGTTAGAGCTTCAGACCTGATCGCCGAAGCGGTACTAGCGATGGAGTTTTCCGCCAGCGCGGAAGACCTGGCCCGAACGATTCACGCCCACCCGACCATCTCCGAGACCCTCCACGAAGCTGCTTTGTCCCTGGCCAATCGGGCATTACACATGCCGTTTGAGTGACCATAAAACAACATGAGATTTTCGATTATTCCTGTCACACCGTATCAACAAAACTGTTCCTTATTGATTTGCGAACAAACCAATCAGGCCGCGGTCGTCGACCCCGGCGGAGACCTCGACCTAATCTTACGCCGAGTCGACCAGGAAAAGGTTGAATTGCAATCCATTCTGGTCACTCATGGCCATCTCGACCACGTCGGCGGTGTCGCGGAACTGGCGATCAGACTGTCTTTACCGATTTATGGCCCGCATTTCGAGGACAATTTTTGGATAGCGGCGCTGGCGGAACAATGCCAAACCTTCGGTTTTCCTCCGTGCGAAACCTTCGCGCCGACTCGTTGGTTACACGATGGCGACCACGTAAAAGTGGGTAACGAGACGCTTCGCGTCATCCATTGTCCAGGCCATACGCCGGGCCATATCGTTTATTTCAATGCAAAAATCAGACTCGCCATCGTTGGCGATGTGCTGTTCAAGGGTTCGATAGGCAGAACCGATTTCCCCAAAGGCGATTTTCCCACCCTGATCGCCTCTATCCGCAACAAATTATGGCCGCTGGGCGAAGACGTCGCCTTCATCCCCGGCCACGGCCCGATGTCGACCTTCGGCGAGGAAATGCGTTCGAATCCCTTCGTTGGCGAAGCTGCCTGACAGCCCATGCTGTCTTTCGTCCTTCATCAACATTAAGCCGGATTACGAAATCGCCTGAATTTCCGTTGCGATTTCAAACGCTTGATATTCAGTTTTTGCCGACGGATTTCCACTTCGCCCAATAATTGAAAAATATCGGCCGGCATCCCATCGGGCAGTTCGACGAGGGTATAGTGATCACGAATGTCGATCCGACCTATTCTGTTTCTGTCCACACCCGATTCCGCCACCAATATATCTTTGATTTCCTCGGGCTTGACTTGATGGCGACTACCGACTTCCAGCCGATAGCGGACGCTCTTTCTTTTGGGCGCGCTTAGAGGTATTTCGAAATTTAAGCTATGCGTACATTCGGAGTGTGTTTTTTTGACCGATTGATACAGATTCGGCTGGCTTAGATAAACCAAAGCGGCGGCGCAATCCAACATATCCAATTTCAACTCCGCGGCAATACGTTGAATCAGGTCACGTTGCTGCTGCAAATTCTCTGAGCAAAGCACCTTTTGCAACCGTTTCTTGAATTTTTCTTCTTTTTTGTGTTTTGCCTGCATTCATCTACCTTACAAACGGTCCAGATTGATATCGACGAAAGCCTCATCTCGTAATCGCCTGAGCCATAATTCGGTTTCCTCTTCGATCTTACGGTTGCGGATTTCCTCGCGCACTTGGTTTTTCTTGAATTCAACGCTGTTATCCCGCTTCTCTCTGTCCAAGACCTGAATGATATGCCAGCCGAACTGGGTTTGTACCGGGTCGCTGATTTCATTGATCACCAATTTATTCATCGCCGCTTCGAACGGCGGCACCAAGGCCCCCGGCCCGACCCAATCCAGGTCGCCGCCCTTGATGGCGGAGCCTTTATCATCGGAATGCGATTTCGCCAAAGTGGCAAAATCGTCACCATCCATGATGCGTTGTTTCAAGGCCAACAGCCTTTTCTTGGCTTCTTCGTCATCGATCAACTCGTTGGTTTTAATTAAGATATGGCGGACCTTGGTCTTAGTGACGATATGTTTCTCCATGCCCTCCATTTCCAACATCTTGATGATATGGAAACCGCTGGGACTGCGAATAGGATCGGACACCTCACCCCGGCTCATTTTACTGACGGTATCGACAAATAGGGTCGGAATTTGCCCCAATGTTCGCCACCCTAAGTCACCGCCGCCGAGCGCATTGCCGCTATCCGAAACACTCATCGCCATTTGCTTGAAATTCTCGCCGCCCCGCAGTTCGTTGACCACCCGCCGGGCCTTGTCGCTGGCTTTTTGTATCACCGTTGCCGAAGCGGCTTCCGGAACAGAGATTAAAATATGTCCTAGTCGATATTTGATCTTCTCCTGGCCGACCCTGCCCTGTGTTTCCAAATAATGCGCCACCTCCCGATCGGTCACCTTAATGCGGGAACCGATTTCCCGTGCCCGCAATTGATTGATAATAATTTCATTACGGATACTTTCCTGAAACTTGGCAAAGTCCATCCCCTGATTTTGCAGTTCGTTACGAAACTGCTCGACCGTCATATTATTGCGGGCGGCAATATCGGCCACCGAGGCGCGCAGCATCTCGTCACTGACGCTAATGCCCGACTTTTCCGCCATTTGCCGTTGCAGTTTGTCGAGAATCAAACGTTCCAGCACTTGCTTCCTGAGCACGAACTTCGGCGGCACCATAACATTATTAGCCCGTAATTTTTGCGCGATCGCGTAAGCTTCCTCGGATAATTCGCGATCGAGTATCACATCGTCCTCGACCACGGCAACGATTCGATCCAATAATTGGGCGCCGGCGCTCAAGCTATTAAGCAACAACAGCAACAGAATGGTCAGATAACTGATTCTCTTCATCACGATTAACTCTAATACTCCGGCTTACGATAGCCAAACAAATTTCTTTCGAGGAAGTCGTCGACCTTATCGCCGAAACTCCCCAAGCCTTTCAGTTCCAATTGCACGAATACGGCATTTTGCGCGGTGGTTTCCACCGATTGACTGATATTGTTGACAAAACGTCTGCCAACAACACGAAAACGCCAACAACAACTTTCTTTTTCTAGACCAATAAAACTTTCCACAGTTTGATTATATTTCAAAGAATATTGCCAGCGGCCAACGGCATACCAATTATCGTAAAGCGGCCAGCGGAACGACATATCGCTTTGAATGATGGTCGCTTCCAGGTTGGGATTGTCGCGCCGATAACGATAGCCGAGATTGATGATCTGCTCCGGTTGATTACGATAACGCAACATGCCTTGCCCACGGGTAATATCGTTAACATCGGGATTCCATTGAATCGCCGAGGAAAAAGACCAATGATTGGTCAATTGCCCACTGGCTTCGACAACTAAATTGGAAAAAGGATTGGTTTCCGGGTTAGTTCCCGTTAAGACGACCTCGCGGTCGCGAAAATAAAATATTTCGCCGACACTTAATTTCAAGCGCTCCAGCCCAGTCACCGAATCCACCATACGTGAAGTCAATGCCAGCGTCACCTGATTGGCGTCCTGGACCCGATCGGGGCCGTTGAAACGATTCTCCCGGAACAAACTGTAAAAATTGAAATCGTACTGCGACGTGTCGAAGAGCGGTATATCGCTTTGATCCTCGTAGGGTATATACAAATAAAAAGCGCGCGGTTCCAAAGTATGGAGATACGACGTATCGCCAAATTCAAAATCACGTTCGAAAAACAAGCCGCTGTCAACCGATACGATAGGCAAGGTGCGGCTGATATTCGGGGCTTTGCCGGGCAACTGGTTTTCCAGAATATAATCCGTATGTTGCAAGGAAAATTTGGGGGTGAAAAACGCCCCGGCGGTTTGCAATGGAACACTGATAGACGGTTTCAAATTAATGCGTTGTCCGCTGACCGTACTGCTACGATAAAAGTAGGTGTATTGATTTTCCATCGCCACGTCCAGCGGAAACTCGTCGAACGAATGATTCAGATTCAATTGCAGTTGCGGATATTTTTGATACGGTTTATCCGCATCGGTGATAGTTCTATCGATCGTTTGGTAATGCTCCATCCTGGCGATAAACGACACCCAATCCTGGTTGTATTGCAGGTCGGCGTAACTTCTGACATGGCGGGTATTGGAAAAACCGAGTGCGTTGTTCAAGTCGTTGAAATAATCGTCGTCGGACACGTAATTCAGATCCAGATTGGAGGTAATACCGTGCGTGAAGTTGGACTGTGCCTGCAGACTGGCCGAATAACGGGATTCCTTCAACAAACTGTCATAGGGTAAATACTCAAGACCGAGAGAGCCGCGCGATAGTTCCGTCAAGTAGCGGAACTGAGTACGCAACATCCCGCCCCGCTTGGACATGTACCGTGGGGTAATAATGACATCGTAATTCGGCGCGATATTCCAATAATAAGGCACTTCTACGTCAAAGCCGTTCTTTTCGGTGCTGCCCCAACTCGGCGGCAAGATACCGGACAAGCGGCGATCGTCGATAGGAAACGCAATATAAGGAGTATAAAGCACCGGCACTCCCTTGAATTCCAGCCAGGCATGCTTGGCCGATGCCTTACCGGTCTCCCGGTTCATTTTCAACCTATCGGCATGAATGACCCAATCCTGGTTACCGGGCCGGCAACTGGTGAACGACGCATCCGCATATCTCGACAATGTCTTGCTGTCACGATACATCACTTCGGCCCCACCGCGGAACGGGCCGCTCGGCGTTATGAATAGCGCGTTACGCAATCTGGCTTCGTCGGTGGCTAATTTCAATAACACCGAATCGCTATACAGAGACAGCTCATTCTCGCTGTAGAATACATGGCCTTGGGCATCCATCGTTTCGGAAACGGTATCGTAACTGGCCATGTCGGCCATGATATGCTGGTCGGCCCGCCTGATATCGACATTCCCGAAAAAACTGGTGATATCCCGGTCGAAGACCTCCGAATAATCGGCATGCACATCCATCGGCGCGCTCTCGCGTAAATCATTGTTTACACCGGAGACTTCCCTGGCTGGCGAAGGCCCTCCGCAATTTTGCCAGGGATCGTAGGGAAGTTGCGATTGCAGGGTTTTGAATATTTCCTCCTGGCTATAATCATAAGCCGGTTTCAACCAGGCGTTGTCATACGCTTCGTTTTCCACGACTCTGGCTTTGCCTTTCGGGTCCGCGCCTATCAAGCTGCAATTCCAGGTTTCTTCCTCGGCGTTCTCATCGCTGGCCCGGCAGGTCCAGCCCGGCCGTTTAGCGACCGATCTGGGCGGTTTGATATAGACAGGCCTTGGTTTTTCTCTTTTTGGCGCGGGTTTTGTTTCGGCCAAAGGGGTAACTTCAATAGATTGAGACGGCTCGGGTTCACTCTGAAGTTTTTCCGCTTGCCCTTGGCTTACGCAAGACCACTCACCATCCTTATTTTTTTCGCAATCCCAAATGTTGTTTTCCGCTATCGTCGATTTGCTGACAAGGTAAAGAAAAAAAACGGACAATAAACGGAAATGCATAAATGCGTTAGGAGTTAGTGGCTAATTGAGTCGAAAATCGAATAGAATGCAGTCGTGTATTTTACCTTAGTTTAGCGAACGATTATAAATAATGTACCAGGCGACAGCGGATCTTCGTTCCAAGGCCATTCTAAGCTGGCTCAACGAAAAGTTGCGTTTCAAAATTGAAAGTTTTGAACCGGCGTCCAACGATGCCAGTTTTCGGCGTTATTTTCGCGTCATTCATGCCGGTGGGCGTCATATCGTCATGGACGCACCGCCGAACAAGGAAAACACCGAACCGTTCATCCGCATCGCCGGTTTATTAAAACAGGCCGATATTCATGTGCCCGACATTTATCGCCAAAATCTGGCCGAAGGCTTTTTGTTATTGGAAGACCTGGGTTCCCAATGTTTCCTGGACCGATTGGACGAGAAAAGCGCGGACTCGCTGTATCAAAGTGCTTTCGACAGCCTGTTCAAATTACAAACACAAGCCGGCTTGGAACAGTTTCATCTGCCGCGATACGACGAAGCCCTGCTGCAACGCGAACTGGATATTTTTTATCAATGGTTTCTCGGCGACCTGCTTGCCGTCACCATGCCGAAAAGGGTAAAGGGATTTCTCGACGCCTTTCTAATCGAGTCGGCCTTGAGCCAACCGCAAGTCTGCGTCCACCGCGACTTTCATTCCCGTAACCTCATGGTCTTGGGAGAACGCTCGCCCGGCGTGATCGATTTCCAGGACGCCGTGATCGGCCCAATCACTTACGATTTGGTATCGCTGCTGCGTGACTGCTATATCAGCTGGCCGCCACAACAAGTCGAGCAATGGATGCGGCAATATTACCGACGTTTGCAGGCTGCCGGCTTGATCAGTGTCGACATCGACAGATTCCGCCGCTGGTTCGATTTAATGGGGCTGCAACGACACCTGAAAGCCATCGGCATTTTCGCCCGTTTGCATTTGCGCGACCAAAAACCGGGTTATCTGGCCGACATTCCGCGAACGATGAACTATGTCACGCAAGTTTGCGGCGTTTATCCCGAATTGGCGGACTTCGCCCGGTTTTTGCGCGAACGCGTCTTACCCGTCTATCAGGACAAGCTATGAAAGCGATGATATTGGCCGCCGGACGCGGTGAACGCATGCGCCCCTTGACCGATTCCACCCCGAAGCCGTTGCTCGAGGTCGCCGGCAAACCTCTGATCCAATACACCATCGAAAACCTGGTAGCGGCCGGCTATCCGGAAATCGTCATCAATCTAGCCCACCTGGGACGGCGGATTCGGGACTATTTCGGCAACGGTCAGGCGCTGAGCGCGAATATCGTCTATTCCGATGAAGGCGACAGCGCGCTGGAAACCGCCGGAGGTATCATCAAGGCGCTACCCTTGCTGGGAGAACACCCTTTTTTGGTCGTCAATGGTGACATCGCCTGCGATTTTCCGTTATCCTCGTTACATCAAAGACGATTCGATCTGGCCCATCTCGTCCTAGTCGATAATCCGCCCCATCACGCCGACGGCGATTTTTCTATCGCGGAAGACGGGAAACTATCGGAACACGGCCCTAAAAAACTAACATTCAGCGGCATCGGTCTTTATCGCCCGGACTGCTTTGTCGGAATCGCGCCGGGACCGCATAAATTGGGCCCCATATTACGCAAACACATGCTATACGGCCGTATCAGCGGCGAAAAACACTCCGGTTTCTGGATGGACATCGGCACCCCCGAACGCCTGCGGGAACTGGAACATCATTATCAACAGTGAGGAGTTCATCATGTCTGACCATGTCTACAAAAAAATCGAATTGACCGGCTCTTCCAGCGCCGGAATCCAACAGGCCATCGAAAACGCCGTCGCCAAGGCCTCGAAAACGATCAAGAACATGCGCTGGCTTGAAGTCATCGAAACCCGCGGCCATATCGAAGAGGGCAAGGTCGCGCATTGGCAGGTCACGATCAAGATCGGCTTTACCATTGAATAATCGCAAAAGCCGAATAGGGTTACACTGATTAAACCAAGCCTCTTGGTTTTTCCGTCAGTTAACCCTCTTTTGAAAAGTCCTTCTTATAACCCTAAAAATCGACTGTTTTAAAAGCAGGGTTCGCGGAAAGCACTTCCAATCTGGATAATCGATTCAGTTCGACCCGAGAGCCATTATCCATCAGCAAATATTCCCGTCTTTCCTCGTCAACCGCCGTATCGACCGCCTTACCCTCGACAATTTCACCGTTCTTCAATGTCAAGCGAACACGGTAACCGTACAGACAGGTGATTTCGATATAGTCATGTAACTGACAGGAGATTAATTGCGTCATAGTTTGAAGCGTATGTATTGACGAAGTGGAGAACCGGCGGCCCAGACGAAGGCCTCGGTGTAATAATGCATCAAGGCCAAATATCCCAGCAGTCCGAGGGTGATTGCCTTGTAGATTTCGGTATCGAACAGAGTCCTCGTGATCCAATTGACCAGCTCATCCCCATAAGCCTGCAACAAGAAAGTCAACACGAACGACAGCAGCGGCAACACAACAAACACATGTAGATTACAGCGGGCGGCGGCGTGATACAGCCAATTACGCGGTTGCCGATAGTGTTTGTTGTAATCATGGGTGACATAAAAGATATAGGCGGTCGCGTCGTGCACCAGGCGGGGAATCAAGATCGCCAAAAAATAATACTGCTGGGTATACAGGTAAAAACTACTGACGATCAACAGCGTATTGGCCCACATGAAGAATTTGCCGAAGGTGGTCCCTACCTTATGCTGACAGGCGATCGAAGCAGCCACCAGCAAGGCCGACAAGGCCGCCGCAATCCGTCTGATCCATTCCGCCTGCTCAGGTTCCAGGCTGTTTTTCAGGAAAATCCCCATGTAGATGAAGATCCCCGCCGCCACGCTGAGCCATAACAATACATAAAAGGCGTAAGGCGGCAAGCGGCAAACCGCCTTGCCGATACCATGTTGTTGCTTTAAGACATGATATACCGTCCAGCAGGCGGTAATGATATACAGCACCTTGTAAGGAATGAACAAGCTGCCGATGCCGAAAAAGACGATGATGAATGCCGTCATCGCAAATATCTTAGTTCTATAAAAAACCAGGTATTCGCGGTTACTGGTCAATAGAATGGCACTAGCGACAATATGCGGCGTGCCGAACAAAATTTGGAACAAGACATAATGGGTGGGACTGCTGGGCAAATGGTGCAATAAATACTCGCCCCAATACGCGCCATCCACCCATTTAATCAATAGGCAAATCGGGATAATCGCATACAGGCCCATCAACACACGAAAGGAAACCGCCAGTTTATTGTCGTTGATATCCCGTTGAATGGAAAAACTTCGCGCCGACATGATACAACCCTTGTTTATTATTATCGTTATACTGGACAAATACCTTGAATAAGAGATAACGTCCTTAAAACACACGAACTTAATTATTACGGTATTAACCGCTATAACTCAAGAGTTATCATGACATTTCAATTACATCCCCGCCTGGAACAGGATTGCATAGAAATCGGCCGCCTCGAACTTTCTCGTCTGTTCTAAACAACCACCCGCTCAAGCGGGTGGGTTCCAATAACGGACTGAAAGTCCGGATACGCGTCGACTAAACGACGCGTCTTAGTCGGGCTCCATCTTGAAATTATCGTTTGGATTAGGTTCAAAGTGATGCTCCAAATATTGCTTTATCATCTCATCAGTCATTTGCCCCACTGTGGCGCAAAAATAACCGCGGGCTCAAAAATGTCGACCCCAATATCGCTTTTTCAAGTGCGGGAACTCTTCGAACAGATAGCTCGAAGTTCGTCCCTTGATTCGCCTCATGATTTCGCTTGGGGCCATAGTCGGCGGCGCACTCACCAAAATGTGCACATGATCTTTGCTCACGACACCTTTGATAATCCGTATCTCAAAGGCTTCGCATGTCTGCCGCACCAAGTCTCTCACTCGTTCGGCTATTTCATCCTTCAGCACTTTATAACGATACTTCGTAACCCAAACAAAATGATACTCAATTTGGTAAACCGTATGGCTGCCGTATCTATAGTCCATCGCCACCTCCTTGGGCAAATTATCGCAGCTAAAGCTGACCGGCTAAAGCCGGTGGTTTAAACCTTATGATGGATAATTAATGAATGACAACCAGTATCCCTGGTGTCTGCTGGTGCCGGAGAGAGAAAACATTCTGGAAATTTACGAACTATCCCAGCAAGACCAACAACAATTGCTCACCGAATCCAGCCTGCTCAGCAGCAAAATGGCTGAAATTTACCGGGCCGATAAGATGAATATCGCCGCCATCGGCAACATGGTGCCGCAACTGCATGTGCATCATATCGTCCGCTACCGTACCGACAAGGCCTGGCCGGCGCCGGTGTGGGGACACTCCAACGCCCTTCCCTATGACAAGAAACAAATCAAGGCAATGGCCGCGCAGCTGCGAGAGGCGCTAAACAATGCTTTAATTGACTAAAAATTCGGTAAAGAAAACGTCGCGGAAACCGTCGCTGTTGTCATATTTGTCCAACGCATCGGTAATAGCGCGTTTGGTCTTCAAGCGCAATGCCTCGCGCTGCTCCATGGTTTGTAAGTCATCGACCGACATGCCGCTGTAAAGCATAATGAGTTCGTGACGAAGCAAGGGCATGTGTTTCTTGACTTTCTCGATGTACTTATCGCCCTCGATCAGCAATTGCACGTTAACCATCATGTATTTGCGTCTTTCCGCCAGATTGACGGTAAATTTCGGCTTCATCTCCAGATATGCTATATCCGGTATTTTTTCCGGCTGTTCTTCTCCCTCGGCATGGGCTAAACCCGTAAAGATCGTCAAAGCTAACAACAAAACAACTACACGCACGGTTTTTCCTCATATAATGTCCGGGCTGGTTTTCAAACCCGGGATAAGCAATTCCAGCCGGTAAGCCAAGGCTCAAGCCGAATTAACCTTTGTTAAAATTTTTCGGAAACGATAACCAGTATATTCCAATTTTTTTCGTTTACCACCATGACTCAACCACTAGCCGTCGGCCCGATCATGATCGATATCGAAGGACAATCGCTCAGCGAATACGATCGGGAAAAAATCCGCCACCCCAATACCGGCGCGATTATCCTGTTCTCGCGCAACTACGAAAACCCATCCCAAATCAACGAATTAATCGCGGATATACGCCGCAGCCGGCCGGGGGATATTTTAATAGCCGTCGATCAGGAAGGCGGCCGCGTGCAACGTTTTCAAGAGGGCTTCACCCGCCTGCCGGCCGCTATGCATTACCAACTCCAACCGGAACTGGCCGAAATGGCCGGCTGGTTGATGGCCATGGAACTCCTCGCGGTCGGTGTCGATTTCAGTTTTGCGCCGGTGCTCGATGTCGACTGCGGCATCAGTGACATCATCGGTGACCGTTCCTTTTCCAGGGACTGGCGACTGGCTAGCCGTTATGCCGGCAATTTCCGTAACGGCATGCGCAGAGCCGGCATGGCGGCGACCGGCAAGCATTTCCCCGGCCATGGTGCCGTCGCACTGGATTCGCATCTGACATTACCAATCGACCAACGCAACCTGGACGACATCCGCAACAATGACTTGCAGCCATTTAAACAATTGATCGCCGATGGTCTGGAAGCGGTGATGCCGGCCCATGTGGTCTACCCAGCCGTCGACGAACTGCCGGCCGGCTTTTCCCCCATTTGGGTACAACAAATCTTGCGCGATGAATTAAAATTCAATGGTGCTGTGTTCAGTGACGACCTGAGTATGGCGGGTGCCGCCAGTGTCGGAGACTTCCCCGAACGCGCCCGTTTGGCGCAACAAGCCGGCTGCGACATGCTGCTGGTATGCAATAATCCGCAGGCGGCCGAACAGGTATTGGAAAGCGTTCCGATCAAAAACGATGCCCAACGAAATACCCGGCTGAATGCGATGCGCGGCAAGCCGCTGATGAACCGCGAACAACTGCTGGCCTCGGAGCAATGGCGGCGGGTTTCCGAACAAATTACTGACTTTTACCAGACTCATGCTTAACGAAATCAAACAGGTACAACAAACCGCCGAAATGCTGCACAGCGAGCAAGAGGTGGAACATGCAATCGACAAAATGGCGGATCAGATCAACCAGTTTTTAGGTGACCGCAATCCGGTATTGCTATGCGCGATGAACGGCGGCATCGTCACCACCGGCAAATTATTGACCCGGCTTAACTTCCCGTTGACCGTCGATGCCGTTAACGCCAGCCGCTACCGCAATGCTACCAGCGGCGGCGACATCAAATGGTTGCTGAAGCCGGTCACTCCCTTGCAGGGACGAACCGTCTTGATCGTCGACGACATCCTCGATGAAGGTTACACCCTCGACGCCTTGATCCAATTTTGCCAGGAACAAGGCGCCCCATCGGTCTATAGCGCCGTCCTGGTCGACAAGAAACTAAACCGCCCCAAACCGGTAACCGCCGATTTCGTCGGCCTGGAAGTAGAAGACCGTTACTTATTCGGCTATGGCATGGATTACAAAGGTTATCTCAGAAACGCGGCAGGTATATTTGCCTGCAAGGAAACATCATGACACTGGCAATCATCGGCGGTACCGGGTTGACTCAAATCAGCGAACTCCATATCACCGGCCGGCAACAAATCGACACGCCTTACGGGCAAGCCTCGGCCGACTTTATCCACGGCGAACTGAACGGTAAGTCGGTCGTCTTTCTGGCACGCCATGGCAATCCTCATAGGATTCCACCGCATAAAATCAATTACCGTGCTAACATCTGGGGTTTGCAAGCATTGGGAATCACCCAGATCGTGGCGGTCGCGGCCGTCGGCGGCATTAGCGATGAAATGGCACCTTCCCGCATTGCCGTGCCCGACCAATTGATCGACTATAGCTACGGACGGGAACACACTTTTTTTGCCGACGACCTGGAAGAAGTCACCCATATCGACTTTACCCAACCGTATACGCCGGCGTTGCGGCAACGACTGTTGGCAGCCGCCGACAATGCCGGCATCGAAGTGATCAATTATGGGACCTACGGCTGCACACAAGGCCCCCGATTGGAAACGGGCGCCGAAATCATACGGTTGGAACGGGACGGTTGCGATGTGGTCGGCATGACCGGCATGCCGGAAGCGGCGTTGGCGCGGGAGCTGAATATCGATTACGCGGCGTTGGCAGTAGTCGCCAATTGGGCGGCCGGCAAAACGGAAGGCGAAATCACCATGGCCGAAATCGAGCGCCATTTGCAAAAAGGCATGGCGGATACCATGAATTTATTGAAAAAACTGATTGCGGGATAGTCCCGAGAGGACAGGCTGCACCGGAAGAAGCAAGGTGCAGCCTGTCAAGAGGAGATAGGTAGAACTAGTGTGTTTACAAATGCCCTTTCGGGGCATTTAATCCATTCTCACTCGCCATTGGGGAGAGAAAATGCCGGTACTTCCTTGTACCGAATCGGTTGTCATAACAAACAGGACAACTGATTACTTATTTCGATATGCTGAATTACTGGAGTCTTCAGCAATCAATTCAGCGGCTCGATCGTATTTCGCGCTTTCTGAATTTTTGACCATGAAAATCGCGCCCGCAAAGAAGACAACGCCGATAATGATATAAAGCCAAAAATTATCTTTTTCTTGTACTTCACTCATTGTTATTACCTTTTGTAGTTATGTAAGAAAAATGCTGAATTGACTTCAACGCTAGATATAGTACAAAAAGTAAGGTTATTATTTTTGACCCAGATCAAAAAATTCCTTATTAATCAATTAAGTATCGACACAATACATTATTCCAACTGCTCGACCCGATAGCCGCGCTCCAGTAATTGTTGAATCACCCCTTCCCTGGCGGCAAGATGCAACGCGCCGACCAGGACAAATTCAACTTGCGGCGTCGCCAGCATTGCTTCGATTTTCGGCAACCAATCATTATTGCGGAAAACCAATAATGATCGATACAGTTCCGGAAATTCATCCCGCATCGGTGCGATGCCGATACGCTCCAGTCGCCGCATGTCGCCTGAACGCCAGGCCGCCTTCATGTCTCCCATCAACGCCGGCAATTGCTCTAGTTCCTCGATGGTACTCAAGATCATTTCATCCTCTTGTCCCTTGCCCATGTTGGCAATCAAGTCTATCTGTTGTTCGACCGTTTCCAATTGCCCCAAGCGCTTGCCCTCGCGCAATGCCCTGTCATTAAAATAATTATCGACGCCTGCATCGGCCATCCCCAAACGCTGTAACTCGGCCATCGTCAACGTCATTGCCGCCATCGGCGGTTTGAACTGTTGCAAAATTTCCAGCGATAACGTCGTCTTGGCGACATAGGCAACCAGTTTTCGATAAGTCTCTGCCGACAAATCGTCCCTCAATGAGCGTTCGTTCCGGTACATCACTTTGCCCAGCAATTGTTGCTGCGTTTCCGGATTCGCCATCGCCGCCAAATCGGTTTCCAACACCAATATTTCGGCCTGGCGGTAAGCCTGTTCAAACTCTCGCGGCAGCGGATAATCCTGTCTGCTCAAAACATGAATGGTCCCGCCAATATACAGCTCGGATTGCCCCTTGCTGACCTTCCACACGGCTGATTCCGCGGCGCACTGTAGCGGCAACAGCAACCATAGTAAAATAAACCCACGCATCATTATCGTCCCCCCGTAAATCTATATGAATAATATCCAAACCATCCCCTTACAGAATCTGGCGCTGACCTTTGTTCCGGTATTGGTTGTGCTCGTCATTCTGTTTAAATGGCAGCAAGGCCTTGGCCATGCCAGTTATGCCCTGGCCAGAATGCTTACCCAATTGCTGTTGATCGGTTATTTGTTGAATTATATCTTCAAGTCCGATTCGCCTGCCGTGACCTTGTCGATATTGGCGGTGATGATTCTTTTTTCCTGCTGGATCGGACTCGGCTCGATCAAGTCGAAGCGGAGAAAATTGTTATTGAAAGCCATCATCGCGGTGCTGGCGGGAGGAGGAGCGACCTTAGGAATCATCATCCTAACGGTGCTGGAATTACAACCTTGGTATCAGGCCCGCTATGTCATTCCATTGGCCGGCATGATTTTCGCCAGTTGCATGAACAGCCTCAGTCTGGCGGCGGATCGTTTTCAGGCGGAGATGGCAAATGGTGCGGCCTACGTCGAAGCGCGAAATCACGCTTTCCATACGGCCATGATACCGACCATCAACGGTCTGCTGGCCGTCGGCCTGGTTTCTTTGCCGGGCATGATGACCGGACAGATTCTGTCCGGCGTTTCACCTTTTATCGCCGCCAGATACCAGATCATGGTCATGGCCATGATCTTCGCTTCATCGGGGCTGACGGCGACTTGTTTTTTGTCCCTGTTAAGAAAAGACTACAGCCATCAATGATGGCCGCCTTCGCCGTGAATATGGCCGTGGGCAATCTCGTCCTCGCTCGCTTCCCGGACATCCATTACTTCAACGTCGAAGGTCAGGGCCTCGCCCGCCAACGGATGATTCCCGTCGATCGTCACTTCCTCGCCATCGATATGAATGACGGTAATGATGCCGGGACCGTGGCTGACTTCTGCTTGGAACTGCATTCCCTCTTCCACCGGCATATCGCCGAACATGCTTTTGGGGACTACTTGAATCATCTCGGCGCGTTTTTCGCCGTAAGCATCTTCCGGCTCGACCGTGACATTGAATTTGTCTCCAGGCGTCTTGCCAGTCAATGCATCCTCCAAACCGGAGATGATATTGCCCGCCCCGTGTAAATAAACCAATGGCTCAGAGCCCACGGAACTGTCCAGTGTCTCGCCGACCGAATTGGTTAATGTATAATGGATAGACACGGCCGTGTTATCTGTAATCTGCATGGCAACAACCTTAATGCTTAACTAAAAACTTTCTATCATACCTGTTTTACAAATAAATTACATGTCCCGTTGGCGACCACCTCGACCCAAATCATCTCCTTATATCACCCAGGAAGGCTATCGAGCCCTGGAAAATGAATTAAAACAGCTTTGGGAAAGACGCAAGGACGTCACCGCCGCCCTTTCGGCCGCCGCGGCCGAAGGCGACCGCTCCGAGAACGCCGAATACATCTACCGAAAAAAAGAACTGCGCGAAATCGACCGGCGCATCCGCTATCTGCAAAAACGCCTGCCATCTTTGACCATCGTTTCCGAACTGCCGGCCAACCGCGAGCAGATTTTTTTCGGCGCCTGGGTAACCTTGGAAAAAACCGACGGTTCGGAAGTGACCTACCGCATCGTCGGCCCCGATGAAATCGACTCCGGCAAAGGCTATATCAGCCTCGATTCGCCGTTAGCGCGCGCCCTGTTGAAAAAAACGCTGGACGACGAAGTCGTTATCCGCAATGAACTGCGGGAAACGCGCTATTATGTGGTCGATATTGATTATCGTTGACAGGCAAAAAAACACAATTCATCTTCTTCGCACATGTATTGCACCTCATTTAACCAAATGATGGCAAAACTGAGATCAAAATTGCCTGCATCAGTGGGAATGCACAATCTGCATGAAGCAAAACTCCGCCCTGCTACCAACAATCTTCAAAACCTCCGAGGAAATAGCCATTGCTTCAGGCGAGCTGCGGTTCGTATAAAATAGGGAAGACTAAGCTTTATCCGCTAGCATTGCCGATCTTATCCCGACTACTCACCTTCAATAACTCCCGCACCATGGCATTGGGAAAACGGCGGTTCGGGGTAATGGCATAGAAACGTTCACGAATCGCGGAGATCCGATGTTTTTCGACCAAAATCCCCTGGCGTAGCTCATCCTGAACCACAACCGGCGGCACCAGCGCCAGATGCCCGGAATCGCGTGCCAGCAACCGCAGCATGGCCATATCGTCGACTTCGGCAATCACCTGTGGTCTGATCCCGGCCTGCTCCAGCAGGAAATCGAACGCGGCGCGGATTTCACTTTCCATGCTCGGTAGCAACAGCGGTATCGTTGCCAAGTCCTCGGGAAAGCGCAACATTGGCTCACCTTCGACCGGCTTGCCGACCAGACTGACGGCCTGTTCATCCAGCAAATGACAATGCCAATTATTTTCGGCGTCTCGCGGTATCGGACGGTTGGACAGGACCAGATCGAGGGTATGGGTATGCATTTGCGCCAGCAATTCACGCAGGCTGCCGGAGTGCAAAACCAACTCGATATCGCTGCGAAGCAGCAGCGAGCGCACCAGTTCCAGCTGAAAATTACGCGACAACGTCGATACCGCACCGATACGCAGCAGTTGCCGCATACTGGCCGGACGGCCATGCATAAGGCTGACCAGTTCATCCCCGGCCTTGAAAATGGCATTGGCATAATCCAGGGCAATTCGCCCCGCTTCGGTCAAGTGCAGACGCTTTCCCTCCCGATCAAACAGTTTTTGTCCCAGAGAATCCTCGAGCTGGCGTAGTTGAATACTCAACGCCGATTGCGATACATGCAGTTTTTCAGCGGCCCGAGTCAGATTGTTTTCGTTGGCGATCATCCAGAAATAGCGCAGATGGTGATAATTCAGTGCGGCCATATATAAATAAAATAGAACGATTATTTAAATTTTATATATTGGATGAATTAATAACAGATTGCTAGTATGGCGACCAGATTAATTTTCGCTAATAAAGGAGATTTCCGTGCCTTATTCAATACTTTACCCCCATTCCAGGGCCTCCGCACTCGTTCTACTGGGGCAGACCAGACACTTTATTCCACTGCTAGCCTGGCTAACGTTAGCCCAAAGGGAGGAAGGCGCATGCATACTCTAATCGCACTCTTAGTCGTCTTAGGACCCAGCCTAATGCTGGCACTGCTATTCATTTCCAATCATTGGGCGGACCGTCATCCTCAGACGATGAACAGGATCGGTGGCACCGCCGCCATTGCCGCGCTGACGGCAAGCCTGTTTGCCGTCAGCGGCTACCTATACACCGGTAGAGTCGACCAAAACATCGCCGGCCTGGATATCTACTTCGACTCTCTGTCCGCTACCATGCTTGTGCTGGTCGCCGCCATCGGTACGATCGTGATTCGTTATGCGCGCAATTACCTGGATGGCGACCCCGGTCATGGACATTTTCAGAAATGGCTGGGGATAACCGTCGGTTCGGTACTGATCCTGGTGGTCTCCGGCAATCTGATTCAGTTTACCCTCGCCTGGATGGCGACCAGTCTGAGTCTGCACCGCTTGCTGCTGTTTTATCCGGAACGCCCCGCAGCGCGGATCGCGGCACATAAAAAATTCGTCATCAGCCGCCTCGGCGACATCAGCCTGATTGCGGCCATGTTCGCAATCTACCAAGCTTTCGGCAGCCTCCATTTCAGTGAAATTTTCGCTGCGGCCGATGCCTATCGCTGGCCTTATGCTGACGAGAGCGGCACTTATCTAACCTGGGCGGGATTTGCCCTGGTACTCGGCGCCGCTCTGAAATCGGCCCAGTTTCCGTTCCATAGCTGGCTACCCGAAGTCATGGAAACGCCGACGCCCGTGTCGGCATTGATGCATGCCGGCATCATCAATGCCGGCGGCTTCCTGATCGTCAGAATGAGCCATGTCATGGTACTGACGCCGGCGGCTTTGAACCTGCTCGCCGTTATTGGCGCCGTCACCGCCCTGTTCGGCGCACTGGCGATGCTGACCCAAACCAACATCAAAAAATCGTTAGCCTTCTCCACGATCGGACAAATGGGTTTCATGATGTTGCAGTGCGGCCTCGGTGCCTTTTCCTCGGCAATCCTGCATATCGTCGCTCATGGACTGTATAAGGCCCATGCCTTTCTCTCAAGCGGCAGTATCGTCGACATTGCCAAATCGTCTTGGACACCGGCCCCACGCGCGGGACGACATCCGGGAGAGTTACTACTGGCCTTCTTCGCCGCTTCCTTGTTGACTTATTTTTGTGCCCTGGGCTTTGGCCTTAGCCTGGCGGAAGAACCCGGGATAATCGTGCTCGGGGCGATTTTACAAATAGCACTGACTTATCTGCTATGGAATGCGCTGGAAACCGACACCGATCTGACTCAAATATTGCGAGGCATCGGCCTGGCGGCCGGCGCCGGTGTCGCCTATTTCAGCCTGCAGATATTGTTCATGCACTTGCTGAACGATGCCATAGCGACCGTCGCGCCCGCCCGCGGCGTATTCAGCTGGCTGTTGCTGGCCACGGTCCTCGCCTGCTTCATTTGGGTGCTGATGTTACAGGTGCAGTTTCCGGGGCCGGCCGCGAACCGAGTCTGGCAGGCCGCTTATGTCCATTTTTACAACGGTTTTTACATCAGCAGCCTGGCTAACCGATTGTTACAGCGGATTTGGCCGGACAGAGGAAGCCAGCCGTCCATGCGCTCACCGTCCGCCCGCCAAGACCATTAACGCCCGCGGCGTTTTAGCCGCCGCGAATCCGGAGTCATTAAAGGGCCGGTTGGGTGAATACAGTGCCTAATTTAAATGCCATCCCAAGGACGGTGAGGGCTGGATACTAAACTTATGATTAGAGGAAATTGACGATGAACTCTGCCACCCCATTGTTACACCTACAAAAGAATCACGTTGGACTGAACAAAGATAGGGTAGATCAGCCCACCCCCGAGCTGAAACGGGCGATCAAGCAAGCCTGCCGCCGCATCGCCCCGTTATGGCCTTTGCAGCATTTTGTTGCAGTCAATCCTTTTCTGGGGCTGACCGACCTCGATTTCAACAAGGCATGTACAACCATGCACCGCGTCGCTCATGGCGACATGGTGATGTCGGCGCAATTTTATGCCGAGCAGTTCAGCAAACGCCGACTAAACAACCACCCGCTCAAGCGGGTGGGTTCCAATAACGGACTGAAAGTCCGGATACGCGTCGACTAAACGACGCGTCTTAGTCGGGCTCCATCTTGAAATTATCGTTTGGATTAGGTTCAAAGTGATGCTCCAAATATTGCTTTATCATCTCATCAGTCATTTGCCCCACTGTGGCGCAAAAATAACCGCGGGCTCAAAAATGTCGACCCCAATATCGCTTTTTCAAGTGCGGGAACTCTTCGAACAGATAGCTCGAAGTTCGTCCCTTGATTCGCCTCATGATTTCGCTTGGGGCCATAGTCGGCGGCGCACTCACCAAAATGTGCACATGATCTTTGCTCACGACACCTTTGATAATCCGTATCTCAAAGGCTTCGCATGTCTGCCGCACCAAGTCTCTCACTCGTTCGGCTATTTCATCCTTCAGCACTTTATAACGATACTTCGTAACCCAAACAAAATGATACTCAATTTGGTAAACCGTATGGCTGCCGTATCTATAGTCCATCGCCACCTCCTTGGGCAAATTATCGCAGCTAAAGCTGACCGGCTAAAGCCGGTGGTTTAAACCTTATGATGGATAATTAATGATGACGATCTGAATCAAGCCATCGGACTGAGCGAACCGACCGTTTTAACCGACCCCAGCGCGGCCGGCTGCAAAGCTGCCTTGGACGACATGTGCGCTGGAGATGACAAGGTCATATCCGCCGAGTTGTTACCTACCTTCGCCGATTTCGTCGACGCCGATCAAGGAACGACCTGGGCCAGCTTCATCACCGACGAAATCTCGAAATGGTGTGCCGCCTATTTCGATCAGGGCCAATCCGCCTGGCGCATGCCGTGGCGAGCGCTACCGTTGTATCAGGCCTGGAAGCGCGTCGCCCTGCTGGACCGCAACCCGGAGATCGCCGGTCTGGCTAATTTTCGTCTTGTCATCGAAACCTTGCCGGATAACTCCGAAGAGGCGATCCAACAGATGCTCAAGGTTTGTCGCCCGCCCGAAGAAAATCTTCCTGATTTTCTACACCGGCAGTTAATGTCTGTCTCGGGTTGGAGCGGCTGGATTCAATATCAAATGCGCGAGACATTCCGGCATGACCGGGAGAAAGCAACCTTGGCCGATCTGCTCGCGATCCGTCTGGCGTACGATTATGCGTTAGGCCGCGCCCTCGGTGAGGACAGCGTCGTGGCCTGGCGGATTAGTCTGGACGACGTTCTAGCCACGTCGACATCGGTAAATCAGCGGCTGGAACTGTTGAACGTATTCCAATTAGCCTATGAAATCGGTTATCAACGCGAATTGTTGGCGACACTGCAGCCGGCCTCCACCGAAACAGTCGCCGCTTCCGCTGCGCGCAAGGCTGTGCAGGCGGTATTTTGCATAGACGTACGCTCCGAGGTCTATCGCCGGGCCTTGGAAACAGTCTCGGCGGAATCAGAAACATTGGGTTTCGCCGGTTTCTTCGGTTTTCCGATCGAGTACATCCCGCTGGGGCACCCGCGCGGCAACTCGCAATGCCCGGTCCTGATCTCGCCGAAATTCAGTATCCGCGAAAGCGTATCCGGTGCCACGGTGTCCGAATTGGGTGAAATCCTGGAAAAACGGTGGTTGCGGAAACGGCTCTATAAACTGTGGAAGTCATTCAAAAACTCGGCGGTATCCTGTTTTTCCTATGTTGAGATTGCCGGTTTACTGTTCGGCATCAAATTGTTTACCGACACCCTCGGCCTGACTCGACCGGTGGCAAAGCCAGGTACGGCCGGACTGGACAAGGCTATCGTGCGCCGTATCGGACCATTGATCAATCGGCAACGCGGTCGTCTGGTGGCCGGGGGAGCGGTGGTCGAAACCGGCATCGCGTTGAGCGAACGGATCGAGCTGGCGCGCAATGCCCTGCAAGGCATGGGTTTGACCGGCAATTTCGCGCGGCTGGTGTTACTGTGCGGACACGGCAGCAGTACGGTGAACAATCCGTACGGCTCCGGCCTCGATTGCGGCGCCTGCGGCGGCCACAGCGGCGAAGCCAATGCGCGCGTCGCGGCGGCGACGCTGAACGACCGCGAAGTACGTTCGGGTCTGGCCGCTCAGGGCATCGTCATTCCGCGCGACACCTGGTTCGTGGCCGGCCAACACGATACCACCACCGATGAAATACATCTGTTCGACCTGGACAACGCTCCGCAGGCGTTCGCCGCCGAGCTGGCGCAACTGAGCGCCTGGCTGAACCAGGCATCACAACTGGCGCGCCTCGAACGGGCGGGCGGACTGGGAATCACGTCGCGAGATCAAGCCGATGTGGCTCAAGCGATAACCGCTCGCAGCCACGACTGGTCGCAAGTACGCCCGGAGTGGGGCTTGACCGGCAATGCGGCCTTCATCGCCGCCCCCAGGGAAAGAACCCAACAGGCGACATTCAACGGCCGGGTGTTTCTGCATAATTACGACGCCAGGCAAGATAAGGACGGAGCGATCCTGGAGTTGATCATGACCGCGCCGATGGTCGTGGCAAGCTGGATCAATCTGCAATATTACGCATCCACGGTCAATAACAAACTGTTCGGCAGCGGCAACAAGGTGATCCACAACGTCGTCGGCACTTTCGGTATTTTGCAGGGCAACGGCGGCGATCTGCAGGTGGGCCTGCCTTGGCAATCGGTACACGATGGCCAGAAGTTGCGCCACGAACCGCTACGACTGACCGTATTGTTAGAAGCATCCGCGCTCGCGATTGAAAATGTGCTGAATAAACATGAAGCGGTACGGCAATTGGTCGACCACCGCTGGTTGCACCTGTTTCGCATCGATCCGGACAATGGCCGCTGTTACCGCTATCTCGGTAACAGCGCTTGGCAACAAGTTGAGACAGCGGAGGCTCATTGACATGAAAACCCCGACAGCAATTCAATTGAACGCGAGTTCATCCCAACTCGCGAACCGTTCCGATCGATGGCAGCATCAAGCGCAAGATGATCATTTGGATTTATTGGAGGCCGAAGCCATATTCATTATGCGCGAGATTGCCGCGGAGTGCCGTAATCCGGTTCTGATGTTTTCCGGCGGCAAGGATTCCGCGGTCTTGCTGCATCTGGCCTACAAGGCATACTATCCCGAACGGATCGGCTTCGCGCTGCTGCACATCGATACTGGTCACAACTATCCGGAGGTGATCGAATACCGTGACCGGATGGCTCGACACTATGGCTGTCGTTTGCATGTCCGCAGCGTCGAGGATTCGATCCGCGCCGGTTCGGTGCGGTTGCGTGATGCGCTGGAATCGCGCAACCCGCATCAATCGGTGACCCTGATGGAAGCCATCGCCGAATGGGATTTCGACGCCTGCCTGGGCGGCGCCCGCCGCGACGAGGAAAAATCCCGCGCCAAGGAACGGGTGGTCAGCGTACGCGATGAATTCGGCCAGTGGGAACCGAAAAACCAGCGCCCCGAACTGTGGTCGCTGTATAACACCCGGGTCGATGCAGGCGAGCATTTGCGGGTATTCCCGATCTCCAACTGGACCGAGTTGGATGTGTGGCAATACATTCAACGAGAAGACATCGCCCTGCCCGAGTTGTATTTCGCACATCGCCGCGAAGTGATCAGACGCGGCGACCTGCTGGTTCCGGTCACGGCATTGACGCCGGCCAGGGAGGGCGATGTTGTCGAAACGGTCAGTTGCCGTTTCCGCACCGTCGGCGATATTTCCTGCACGGCGCCGATTGAATCCTCGGCTGCGACGCTGGCCGATATTATCCAAGAAACCCGACAATGCCTGATCACCGAACGCGGCGCTACCCGACTGGACGACCGCGCCTCGGAAGCGGCCATGGAACAACGCAAGAAAGAGGGGTATTTCTGATGAACATCGTTTCCATCGCACCAAGCAACCAACACGAAATCGCCGACAACGCGCCATCCGGCCTGCTGCGCTTCATCACCGCCGGCAGCGTCGACGACGGCAAGAGCACCCTGATAGGCCGCTTGCTCCACGACACTAACAATGTGGCGGCCGACCAGCTGGAGGCTGTCCGCGCTCATTCGCGACAACGCGGCCTCAGCGAACTGGACCTGTCGTTGTTGACCGACGGCCTGCAGGCGGAACGCGAGCAAGGCATCACCATCGATGTCGCCTATCGCTATTTTTCGACCGAGCGGCGCAAATTCATCATCGGCGACTCGCCGGGGCATGAACAATACACCCGCAACATGGTCACTGCGGCGTCGAGCGCCGATTTGGCCATTTTACTGGTCGATGCCCGTAAAGGCGTGGTCACGCAAACCCGTCGTCACGCCTATCTCGCTCATCTGCTCGGTATTCAACAATGGATACTGGCGATCAACAAGATGGACCTGATGGACTGGGATGAAAGCGTCTATCGTCAGATCGTCGATGACTTCAACGCCTTCGCCGGCCAACTCGGCGATCCCAAGATTCAGGCGATCCCCCTGTCGGCCCTGAGTGGCGACAATGTCGTGCAAGCCAGCGCTGCGATGCCCTGGTATCAGGGACCGACATTGCTCCGGCACTTGGAGCAGGTTCCGGCCAGGTGGCAATCCAGTCCCTCGGCGCTGCGTTTACCGGTGCAGCGGGTCGCCCGGATCATGCTTGGCAATGGCGCCGAGCAATCGGCTTCCGGAATCGATGCCGAGTTTCGCGGCTATCAGGGAAGCCTTGCTTCGGGCACCCTGCAGGAAGGGGATCTTATTATGGCGTTGCCGTCGGGGCGCACGGCACGGGTTCGCAGCCTGCAATCGGCCACCCGCAAGGTAGGACGCGCGGAAGGGCAAAGCGCCGTGGTCATTACCTTGGATGACGAGCTGGATATCTCCCGTGGCGACATGCTGGTCGCCCCCGACCATCCTCCCCGGGTCGTCAAGGAAGTCATCGCCGATCTCTGCTGGCTGGCGGAAGAGCCGCTGCAACCCCGGCGCAAATATTTAATCAAGCATACGACTCGCACGGTCAACGCCCTATTCGCCGAATTGCAGCACCGGATCGAGGTCAATTCCCTGGTATCGGAACCCCATCCTGAAACGGCGGCGATGAACGACATACTGCGGGTGCGCATCAAATTGCAGCAGCCGCTGTTTGTCGATCTTTATGCCGACAACCGGATAACGGGAAGTTTCATCGTCATCGACGCCAGTACCCATGCCACCGTGGCCGGCGGGGTCATTGTTAGTTAAACGCGAATAAAGCGCGCTTTATTCACTGTCGAATAATCGAAGACAATGACAAATCGGAGTCTGCGTTCATTACTCGGCAGGTTTCTTAAGAAGGGGGTAAAAGATAATATCTTCGCACGGCAAACAATGCCGTGGTAATGATGAAGACTCAACCGATTAACTTTAAACCCGGCGGAAGCGCTTCGCCATAGATTTGCTTCTCCTGTTGTTCATCCAACTGCGTGAATTCCTCGACCATGGCGATCCATGAGGACGGCAGCTTGCTCGAGCGCATTTTGTCGAGCACTTGTTCGCGCATGTCGTCATCGATATCGCGCGCACGGTCGCCGCTGTTGCGCGCGATCATGGTTGCGGCGAAACCGGCCTGCGGCACTTTCTTCCAATCGACGGTTAACAATTGCTCCAACCACACTGACACGGTAGTGGCGGGAACGACATTATGGCTACTGCCGTGAAAAGGCACCCGCGAACCGATACGCCCCACCGCCCACCAGGTTTGCTGCGGTTCGCTGGCCTTTTGCAGGCGTTTCAGCAGCCATCCCCCCAATTCAGTCTTTTTCTCGACCGGCAGGCGTTCCAATACGCCGGCCAGGCGCACCATATCCTCGTAGCCCCTTGTCTTGATTTGTTTGGCCACCCCTGCCTGCCGGGCCGCAGCCGGATTAAGGAATTTGGCGATATCTTTCAACAGCCGCTGCTGGGCCTCTGTGTCGAGGCCGCCGGCGATACGCCGCCACAGCGTCCACCACTCGCTCCAGTTCTGCTGTTCGTTGACGAACTGGATGCCCTGTTGGTAGGTTTTCCATAATTGATCGACACGCCAATCGTCCAGCGGATAACCGAAGCCGGGACGCAGGCAGAAACCGGTCAGGCTGAGCCAGACCCTTTCATGGTTCTCCGAACGGCGCCGGTTCTTCAGGCCGTCCAGCAATACCGCGAACAGGGCTCGCAATAATGGCGTATCCCACTCTGCCCGCCCCATGCCCAGCGCTTTCTCCAGATCGGCGCGCAGGCTTTTGACCGCCTTGGGATTTACCTGTTTGGATTTGGCTCCGAACACCCGCTGAATATTCTCGGCCGCCTGCTCGAACTGGGGCGGCAGCTCGACATCGCCGCTTGCGGCGACTCCTTTTTTACGCAGCTGAAATTCGACATCCCAGCGACGATTTTCATCGGCTATTGCAACGCATTGAATCTGCAATGTGCCGATTTCGGTATGCGTTGCCACCAACTGCACCGCCACTTCGGCTTTGTCCTCACCCTCGAAAGCCACGGCCAAAGGCGGCAGAGAATGGAAATAGTCATCGTCGACGTCGACCAATTGTCCGGGCCGGTAATCGCCGTCGCCGCTGTGGGAAACCAGATGAAAACGGACCGGCTGCCCTACCCGTAAGGCGAATTGTTGCCCGCTCAGGCGAATTTCGTTGCCTTCTTCGCTGCCTTTCGGCAGGATACAAACGCCCTGCTGCTGTTGCTTACCGCTTTCGATCAGTAAAAAATAGCTGCGCGCGGAACCGCCGCCGATACGAATGTTTTTTTCCCGGCGCGCCACCGCATAGCTGACGGCGCCGTAGGCCACCGCCAATTCCGGATGGTTGTTTTCCAGCAACTTCGGCGATTTGTCGCTCCAACTGTTGAGCAGATCAATGACCCGTTGCGTCAACGGCTGACTGCGAAATACCCCGCCATTCAGCAGCAACGCATCCGGCGCGATGCTGTCCTTGCCTAGGGCCTCCTTGGCCGCATTGCCGTGCATATGCAAAAAAGCGGCGATATGTTTGCTGACGGCCGGTTCCGCCGCGTACGGCAAACCGAACTCGACCACCCCGCTTCGCTTTTTGTCCGGCAATTCATCGATAGCGGACAACGGGAAAAAACCGTCCAGCGCGATATTTCTGACTTCATCCCGTGTCAATGATGTGGTCCGGCTGCCGCCGATCAGACGGGAGCCGCCTCCCAACAGCGTCACGTTGACCTGCTCCGGCGCGTCGTCGGCCAGTAGTTGCTCTTTGGCGATGCGGCATTGCTCGATTAATTGGGAAAAATCGGCCGTCGACAATTTTTTCTCGCCTGGATTCAAGCGCCCTTCCGCCAGGCGCGCCAAGGCCAGGTCGATATTATCGCCGCCTAGCATCAAATGGTCGCCGACCCCGATCCGGGTCAATTTCGGCTCTTTTTCGCCGGGCTCGACCTTGATCAGGGTCAGGTCCGTGGTGCCGCCGCCGACATCGCAAACCAGCAGCAAATGCACATCGGCCAATGCCTGGCGGATATTCCCGGCGTGCCGGCGCAGCCAGTCGTAACAAACCGCCTGCGGTTCTTCGAGCAACCGGACATCGGCCAAGCCGGCAATGCGAGCGGCTTCCAAAGTCAACGATCTGGCCGCCTCGTCGAACGAAGCAGGCACGGTGATGACGATATCCTGTTCTTCTAAAGGGGCGTCGGGAAAGCGATGCCGCCAAACGTTACGGACATGGGCCAGATAACTAGCGCTGGCGTCCAAGGGCGATACTTTGTCGATCTCCTCGGCGCTGCCCCACGGCAGAATGGCGGCACCATGATCGACTGCCGGATGAGACAGCCAGCTCTTGGCGCTGGTCACCAGACGTCCCTGGGTTTTCGCACCCAGCAGCCGGGCGGCCTCGCCGACGACGGCCTTGTCACCGGCCGGCGAAAAGCGGATGTCGTCCTCGCTCAACTCGCCCTCGGCGGGGTGATAGCGCACGGACGGCAACAGCGATCTCGGCGCCACCTGTCCCGGCGCCACCAGCTGATCGATAGCGAAAATATCGATTTCATGCGCAGCCAGGTCGGCGCGGCTATAGGCGACGGCAGTATGGGTCGTCCCCAGATCGATTCCGACTAGATATTGAGCTTGTTTATCCACGGTACTACTTGCTTAGGTTGTTCCACTTGAATAGCGATGATTAAGAAAACCCACCGAATTTATAAACAATGGCGCCAATCGCGACGATGGCGACGACGGCCCATCCTATCCTGTCCATATAGCGGCGCAGGCCCGACTCCAAACGTTCGCCGCCGGCTGCGATCAACAATGCCAACAGAAAGAAGCGCGCGCCGCGGCCGACGAAGGAAGCCGCGACAAAGGGCAGAAACAACATCTGCAAGGCCCCGGCGGCAATGGTGAAGACCTTGTAGGGAATCGGCGAAAAGCCGGCGACGAACACGGCCCATACCCCCCATTGCTGGAACCAGTTTTCCGCCAACAGGTATTTTTCCCAGTATCGGCTTTGCTGCAACCAGGGCGAGATGCTGTCGAACATGAAATAACCGATGGCAAATCCCAACATACCGCCGAGGGTCGAGGCCAGCGTGGTCAATAACGCCAAGCGCCATGCCCTGGCGGGCTGGGACAACGACATCGGTGCCAGCATCACGTCCGGCGGAATTGGAAAAAAAGACGATTCGGCAAAGCTCAGCACGGCCAGATATTTGGCGGCATGACGATGCCTGGACCAAACCAGGGCCTTATCGTAAAGTTTCTGAAACATGGTCAACTGGTCCCCGATAAGAAGGGAACGAAACTGACCCGTTCCAACACTTCGTCTTCAAATCCCTTGTCGCTATAGGTGATCCGATGCAATTCCTGGCGCTGTCCCTGCCCGACCGGAATCACCATGACGCCGCCCGGCGCCATTTGTTGCAACAGCGTTTCCGGTATTTCCTGCGGCGCGGCGGCGGCCAGGATGCCGTCGAAAGGCGCGTTATCGGGCCAGCCCCAACCGCCGTCGCTGTGCAAATAACTGACGTTTTTCAATTTCAACTCCCACAGGTGATCCCTGGCCTTTTTCAGCAGCGGCCCGATGCGTTCGACCGTATAAACCCTGTCGACCAGTTGCGCCAGAATGGCGGTTTGATAGCCGCAGCCCGTGCCGATTTCCAACACCTTGTGCAACGGGCCCTTTTGCAGCAACAACTCGGTCATCCGGGCCACGATATAGGGCTGGGAAATCGTTTGGTTATGGCCGATCGGCAAGGCCGTATCTTCATAGGAGCGGCTGGCTAAAGCTTCGTCGACAAAAATATGCCGGGGCGTTTCGGCCATGACGTTCAAGACCTTGGTATCCCTGATACCCTGGTCATGCAGGCGCCTGACCATGCGTTCGCGGGTCCTGCGCGAAGTCATACCGATGCCCATCAGGCGTTGGTTCATCATGTCTCATCCTCCAACTCCAGCCAATGCCCCAGGGTATCGATGCGCTCGTAACGGGTCAGGTCCAGTTGCAGCGGCGTTACCGACACATAACCGTTATTGATCGCGAAAAAATCCGTTCCCGGCCCGGCGTCTTGCTCGCTGCCGGCCGGGCCGACCCAATAAATGTCGCGTCCGCGCGGGTCACTAGCCTTAATCATGCCTTCCGCGCGGTGGCGTTGCCCCAAGCGGGTGGATTGATACCCCTGCAATTCGGCAATCGGAATATCCGGCACATTGACATTCAACAACGTATCCTTCGGCAAGGGATGCTTGACGATTTTTTTCATCAGCGTGACGGCAACATGGGCGGCGGTATCGAAATGCTTCGGGTCGCTGGCGGCCAAAGAGACCGCGACCGCAGGCAGGCCGAGAAAGCGTCCTTCGGTGGCCGCCGCGACGGTGCCCGAATATAGAACGTCATCGCCCAGATTGGCGCCATGATTGATGCCGGCAAACACCATGTCCGGCTCATCGGCCAACAGACCGGTGATAGCCAAATGCACGCAATCGGTCGGTGTCCCATCGACGCGGATGAAACCGTTTTCGGATTGGATCGCCCTGAGCGGCGTTTCCAGGGTCAAGGAATTGCTGGCCGCGCTGCGGTTTCTATCGGGGGCAACGACGGAAACGTCGGCATAACGGGACAATGACTCGGCCAACGTGACGAGTCCCTGCGCCAGATAACCGTCGTCATTACTGATTAAGATGTGCATGCGATTCTAAAACACTATAAAATCCGCCATATTAGCAAATATTCCAGGATAAATTCAGCTAGCGTGGCAAAAAAAATACTTTCTGCGGAGGATTCCGAATTATTCAGACAAACCATCGGTAAAGTCCAGCCCGTCAAAAAAGACAACGTGGTACTGAAACCGGCAAAAAAGCCCCCGCCCCGTCCGAAAACCAGAGAATTGGAGCGGGACAACCCGTTGCAAAAAACACTCGTAGCGCCGCTGGAAATCCTCAGCAATGAAGACAAACTAAGTTTCCTCGTTCCGGGCCTGCAGAAGAACGTATTGAAAAAGCTACGCAAAGGTTACTTCGGCCTGGATGCCGACATCGATCTGCACGGCCTCGGCACCCACGAAGCCAAGCTGCGACTGTTAAATTTTCTCCATCATTGCCTCGAAAACGGCTGCCGTTGCGTGCATATCATTCATGGCAAGGGCTACCGTTCCCCCGATAGCCTGCCGGTGCTGAAAAACGAAATCAACTTATGGCTACGCCAGCACAAGGACGTATTGGCATTCTGTTCGGCGCCGCCCAAGGACGGGGGCACCGGCGCCGTGTTCGTGCTATTGAAGTTAGCGGAGAAATACGGCGAACAATACGACACCGAGTACTAAGCGGTAATAAACGAAAGGCATCACGCCGATCTTGGCCAACAAGCGCAAAAACCAACCGATGGTGAGATAGGCCACCACGCCGGAAACCGCTGCGCCCAGCGCGATCAAGTCCCATTGCACCGGTTCCTGACTTTGGTATAGCTCGATGACATGCAGCATGCCGGCCAGAGCGATGACCGGAATGGACAGCAAAAAGGAAAAACGGGCCGCCTGCTCCCGCCGTAAACCGGTGATCAACCCCGCCGTAATGGTGATACCCGAGCGCGACGTGCCGGGGATCAACGCGATAGCCTGAAACAAACCGACCAGCACCGCATCCAGCAAGCTAATCTGGCTGCGCTGCTCTTTGGCCCGTTTCTCGGCCCACCATAACAGCAAGGCGAAAACGATCGTGGCCGCGGCGATCACCAGGGGCGCGCGCAAGGCTTCGGTCACCGAATCGGGCAAGGCAATGCCGACCAGGCCGACCGGAATGGTTCCGAGTCCGACATACCAGGCCAATTTGGCGTCATCATTCAACCCCTTGCCGAATAGCGAACCAAACCAGGCCGAGAGAATTTGCGCCAAATCACGGCGATAGTAGGCGACCACCGCGGACAAGGTGCCGACATGCACCGCGACATCGAAGACCAAACCCTGGTCCTGCCAACCGGAAATCACCGGCAACAGAATCAAATGGGCCGAACTGGAAATCGGTAAAAACTCGGTGAGACCTTGGAGTAAAGCGAGCGCTATTGCTTGAATGATGTCCATAGTAATTGTATATAAGGTAGAAAATGCGCTGACGGCGTGCAAAAGCACGCCATTTTAATGGATAACGGCGCGCAATAATAACACCTTGTCAGTCTTCCGCTCGCTTTGGGAACAACATTGTTTATCGGTTGGAAACTGAAATCTCGGCGGCGATCACATACAATAGAGTTTTTCGCCGCCCAAACGATAACGTTCGCGCCCGCGACAATGCACTTCTGGACAAAAAATGGACTGGTTCGACCCGCATTCAATTTCCTACACCGTGCTGATCCTGAGCCTGGTAATCTCTTCCGGCCTGGCCCTCGGGGAGATCCCACTGTTAAAACTGAAACTGGGCATCGCCGGCGTGTTGTTTTCCGGCATCGCTTTCAGCCATTTTGGCATCACCTTGGACGGCCACCTAATGCATTTCGTCCGCGAATTCGGCCTAATTCTGTTCGTATACGCCATCGGCCTGCAAGTCGGTCCGGGATTCGTCAATTCTTTCCTCAATTACGGCGTGCGCCTCAATATCATGGCCGCTAGCATCGTGCTGATGGGGGCGCTGATCGCCGTCATGGCCAGCCACTATGCCGGGATAGAAATTCCGGTCGCGGTCGGCCTGTTTTCCGGCGCCACCACCAACACCCCTTCGCTGGCCACCGCCCAGGAAATCCTTGGCCAAGTTCCCGACGTCGACGCCAATACGCTGAAACAGCCCGGCCTGGGTTATGCCGTCGCCTACCCTTTCGGCGTCGTCGGCATCATCCTGTCGATGCTGATCGTCAAACAAGTTTTTTCCATCGATGTCGCCGGTGAAGCGGCCGACTTCAAAAAACAGCAAAAGAGCTCGACCAGCAAACACATCGCCAAGGACCTGATTATCGAAAATCCTAATCTGAATGGCCTGACGATCGCACAAATTCCTTTTTTCGATGCGATGGACGCTATAGTCACCCGCATCGCCCATGACAATCAAGTCACTATCGTCACCAATGAAACCGTGCTGCAAAAAGGCGATTCGATTCGCGTGGTCGGCAATCCGGAAAACATCGACAACTAAACAACCACCCGCTCAAGCGGGTGGGTTCCAATAACGGACTGAAAGTCCGGATACGCGTCGACTAAACGACGCGTCTTAGTCGGGCTCCATTTTGAAATTATCGTTTGGATTAGGTTCAAAGTGATGCTCCAAATATTGCTTTATCATCTCATCAGTCATTTGCCCCACTGTGGCGCAAAAATAACCGCGGGCCCAAAAATGTCGACCCCAATATCGCTTTTTCAAGTGCGGGAACTCTTCGAACAGATAGCTCGAAGTTCGTCCCTTGATTCGCCTCATGATTTCGCTTGGGGCCATAGTCGGCGGCGCACTCACCAAAATGTGCACATGATCTTTGCTCACGACACCTTTGATAATCCGTATCTCAAAGGCTTCGCATGTCTGCCGCACCAAGTCTCTCACTCGTTCGGCTATTTCATCCTTCAGCACTTTATAACGATACTTCGTAACCCAAACAAAATGATACTCAATTTGGTAAACCGTATGGCTGCCGTATCTATAGTCCATCGCCACCTCCTTGGGCAAATTATCGCAGCTAAAGCTGACCGGCTAAAGCCGGTGGTTTAAACCTTATGATGGATAATTAAAAATGCTGATCGGTCCGGATTCGCCGCTCGACCTTAACGAGACTTCCAGTAACTTGTTTCTGCAGCGTTTCGTCGTCACCAACAAGGAAGCCATCGGCAAAACCATCGCCGAGCTGCGAACCTATTACGCGGTCACCATTTCCAGGATACAACGCCCCGAAATAGAATTGATTCCAAGCAAATCGACTCGCATCCATTTCGGCGACGAACTGCACGTGGTCGGCTCCCGCGAGGCGTTAACCAACATCGAAAAAGTCCTCGGCAACTCCTTGGAGCAAATCGATCACCCTCAAGTCATGCCGATCTTTATCGGCATCACGCTGGGCGTTATTTTGGGCAATATCCCAGTGTATATTCCCGGCGTACCGTCCGCCGTCAAACTGGGCCTGGCCGGCGGTCCGCTGATCATCGCCATTTTTCTCAGCCGCGTCGACAGTTGGGGAACGATGACCTGGCACATGCCGAAAAGCTCCAATATCATTTTGAAGGATATCGGCATCGTCCTGTTTCTGGCTTGCGTGGGCCTGAATGCCGGCGACCAGTTCCTGGCCACGCTGATCGAAGGCGACGGCCTGAAATGGCTGGGCGTCGCCGTGCTGATTACCTTGCTGCCGCTATTGATCGTGGCGCTGGTCGCGAGACTCTATTTTCGCGTCAATTTCCTCTCCATCTGCGGCCTGCTGGCCGGCAGCATGACCGACCCTCCGGCGCTGGCATTCGCCAACAGCTTCAACCCGTCGGCGGCCGTCTCCATCGCCTATGCTACGGTCTATCCGTTGGTCATGATTTTAAGAATCATCTCGGCCCAGTTGATGATTTTATTGTTTATGTAAAAAACGGCCATTTTGGACAAGCCTGGGTCATAACACCACGATGCCGTGCCTCGGCAATAATTGTTTCATCGTATAGTCGCGGTGATACACGGCGGCCTGATGGAAACGATAAACCTCCTGCCCAACGACCGTTTGAGAATTCGGCAGCATGGGAAATTGCAGCTTTTGTTGTTCCCAATCGTGCGCAGTGTAGCTCAGAGCATGCTGCTCCTGGGGATCGGTTTCGAACAGTTCCTGATTCAGAATGGCCTGCTTCCATGCCGCGATACGCCCTTGCATATCCGCTTCCAAGCGGATGATGGCCGAGACTTTGCCTTTTATCTGGGCAAAATCGACCGATTTCGCCCGAATTCCGGCTTGCCCGGCAAACCGGCTGAACGCGTCATGCAGCTTTTCCGCGCCTTCCAGATAGGTTGCGGGATTATCGCGCCAACCGGAATCCCTATTGTTTTTTTCGTAGGTAAAGCGCCATTTCAAAAAGGGCCGGTCCGGGAAGGTGGCGACCCCGCCGTGGCCCAAGGCACCGACCGCGTCCTCGGCGGTTTCACTGGCTATGCGCCGCCAGTTATACACCAGAAAGCTGGGCAAGTACTTTTTCAGGAACTTGCTGTATTTAGTCTCGAGGTAAACCTTCATGTCTTCGCTTTGGACATCGAGTTGAAAGGAATCCCCCCTCACCTTGTTACGCGTGGAACTGACCCCGGAAAAACCGTAATGGGCGAAAGTATCGGCATAGACATGCGCCATCACCCCCATCAATGCCAGGCCGTATTCCTCCTTGACCGAGACGGCGTGTTCTATGTGGTTGTTAACCATGATCCGAGCCAATTGGCCGTCTTTTTGGCACTGCAGTTTTTCCGACAAGCTCTCTCCGACGTTGCCCGGATAAAAATGGAACGGCACCCAAACGTTGCGCTGTTCGGTCAAATCCCGTTTGGCGTTTCTAATGGCCTGGGCGTTTGTGTGGGCGGTGGCAATGGCCTGTAGCATGCCGCCATCGTCGTGTTGTTCGCTATTATTGGCGGTCGCATCATCGACGTATTGCGCCGCATAGGCGATCACCCGGGCATGTTTGACGGCTAAGCCGGCTGCTCGGGCCATGGCATAAGTGCCATAATAATGCATATCTTCTTGCATGGTTTCCCCCCCTAATGGTTATTGTACTGGCATTCTTTCGCGGCCTTTCCCAGCTCGATTCTGGTTCTGTTCCGTATGCCTACGCCTCATAGCTGTTTTAATACCTCTATGCCCTTTTCAATCTGGGCCTGGATGATATCCGCTTCCATGCGCAACGCCTTCTTGAGCTCCTCGTCCCTGCACTCGTTGAGCATTTTGGTCGTTTTACGATGTTTGTTTTTCAGCTTTTTGATAACCCCTCTGATTTCAACGGCTTTATCCCTTTTTTCCTTTTCATCGGCGTTGAAAAAATCCTGCAATAGACTCAACAGTTTAATTTTGTTCATAGTTTTCATCCGGTTTGGGGTTAATGACTTCGAGCAACTCATGGTCGCTCAAGGCCAAAGCCTGCTCGGCCTTAACCGACTTGGTCGCGTAATCGACAAAAACGGTTTGCGCCATGCTTACCAGATTGGCCTGGATATCGTAGACATAGGCATTGTCATTCAATAACGACGTCCCCTCGTCGGCGCTGATCTTATGCTCGCGAATCAGGTTTTCTATGGTTTCGATGGCGATGCGGCGCTGATCCTTGATCGTGCCTTTCAACATATCCAGCGATAATAGCGGCAATTCATCCGCGAATTCACTGTTTTTGATTCTGTCCAACTCCCGGATCACCAAGGCAATCTGATAACGAATCCGGCCATATTCCTCGATCAAATTATGGTTGTAGGAATGGCTGCTTTTGAGCAAATTTTTTTGCAGGTGTTTAACGCCCTTAACCGCCTCCACCAGTTTCAAATTGGCTTCCCGCAACCAATGAAGTCGTCCCGACTGCTTTAACTCCCAGGTAAACCTGGCCTGACTGATAAACTCGATGATGGCGCTGTACAGGCCTTTAACCGTGCGATTGTAGGCCTCATCGATATCGTATTCGCCGATCCGCTTATATTTACCGATAATTTCATGCAGATCCTGCTCGGAATACACATCGCGCCGATGCAAGCCAATGACCTTCAAAATGATGTGTGAGGAATTTTCATACAAATGGAGCGTTTCCTGTTGCACCGACTCCACCGCCGTATCCGGGAACTGCAATGCCGATGGCGTTAAAAAACGCGGTTGTTCGACAGCGGCCTTTTTTTCCCGCATCACCTTTTCCAAAAACTTCGCCATCAATCCAGCCAACGGTAACATGACAATGACACCAGCCAGATTGAATAAAGTATGGAAGCTCGCCAGTTTCAACGTATAGTCATGGCTGTCGATACCGGCGTACCCACAAAACCGGTCGACCAGCCAGACGAATTGGTCCAGCAAGACGATAGCCAAAGCGCCGGTGAATACATTAAATAACACATGGGCTCCCGCCAGGCGCTTGCCTTTGATATTAGCGCTGAATGAACCGAGCACGGCGGTGATCGTCGTCCCCACATTGGAACCGATAGCCAATGCCAGCGAATTTTCATAGGTGATTTGCTGGGCGGCCAAGGCGGTAATGATCAGCACCATGGTCGCCCCGCTCGCCTGTATGATCACGGTAACGGCGATACCCAGCAGCACAAACACCAACAGCCCGCGTTTGCCACCCATCGCATACTGCGCCAGGTCGATATGGTCTTTAAAGGCATCGAAACCTTCCTTCATGTAATGGATACCCAGAAACAAAAATCCCAACCCAATCAAAACATGCCCCAGTCCCTGCAAACTCATGGATTTATTGAATTGCAACAAGACACCGAAGGTCAACAACGGTAAGGCATAGGAGGAAATGTTGACCTTCAGGCCGAAGCCAGCCACCAACCAGGCGCCGGTCGTCGTACCGAGATTTGCGCCGAAGATGATGCCGATGCCGGCCGCCAAATCGAGCAAGCCGGCGCTGATGAAGGAAATGACCAACAACGACAGCAAAGAACTGGATTGCATCAGGGTCGTGGTCGTGATGCCGAACAACAATCGCTTCAGCACATTGTCGGTCACCGAACGCAGGATTTTTTCCAGGACGCCGCCGGTAAAAAATTTAAATCCTTTTTGCAGCGACAACATGCCAAACAAAAATATGGCGATACCGGCAACAATGGTTTTGAAATCGGCGCTCAGCCAGAACCCCACAGCCAACAGTCCTAAAAACAACAAATAGACGCCGCGTTTGAACATACCCCCAATCCTCGCAATTCGTTTTTATTTTATCCCTGTATTTAGTCCGGATTACTCCGAACGCCTCTTCCCTATGCATTTTAGAGAGGATAAACTTGAGTGTATGACTTTTTCGCAGGACAGTCTAAGAAAAATTGAGCCGCAAATTATGTTACTTGCGGCATAGCCGAGAGTTTACCTAATGATTAATTTATAAAATAACGGCTATCGCGGTTAACCATTGTCTCGCCCGAAGTCGGCAACGCCTCTCGCCGACAGCAAAATCAATAGGTTGTTTGCAAAACAACAAAGGCGCCAGCGAATTTCCGAGTTTTACACGTCATGCCCAACCATGCGAACGGCCCGGAAATAATCCTCTTCCAGGCAAAAAAAAGCCAGATTGTTTCTATCTTTGAACCTTGTCGGTGTATACTCTGAGGTCGCTTTTTTAAACCACTTACGATAATAGGCTTTAAACTGATGGCTGAAAAAACAGTGAGCAAGCACCTGATTAATCTTGAAAAACATTTTGCGGCCAGCAACCCTGTTTTGCAAAAAGCAACCAAGGTGTTTCACGAACTCGACCAACTGGAATTCGATTTGGGGCTACTCGACAAGGACGAAACCACCGCCCGCAAGAGTTCCTGGTGGCCTATTATCAGCACTTTGGGAGGCCACTCGCCGGCAAAAAACGATTTCATCAATCGTTATCTCGGTGTCCAATTACACTCGACCGGCCATAAGTTCACCGTGCTTCAATACACGCCACAAACCACCACCGCCACCCTACCCGGTTCGGCGCTGGATGCCGATCACCGTCTGCCTTTTTATCAAGTCAGCCGCGACATCGAGCAAGTCGCTAAGGGCGAAGGCGCCAAAATCAATGCCTACCTGGAATTAGTCACGGTCAATAGCGATAAGTTGCGGGGCAAACTTTTGGTGGATGCGCCGATCCTGAGTTCGCAGTCGGATAACAAGATCAATACCTTGCTCAACCGCCACGTCATCGAGATGTCCGATCTGGTCTTGGTCTTCACCGACCTGTTCGACGCCGAGCCGGAACTGATCAACGATACCATCAGCACTATCATCGCACATCAGGACTCGAACAAGTTTCTTTATGTGATCGACCATTCCGAAATCAGTTTGGATTTTCGCAAGATCAACGAAATCACCACGTCATGGCGGCGCAGACTGGCCGAGTTAGGCATCAATACCGGCCAATTCCTGGTGCTTACCGACGCCAATGACACGTCAACGATCGACCGCCGCATCGCCAATATCGACAATGATCGTTCCTACCGCGTGCTAAGTTCTTTGGAAAAGAGTATCCGCGATATCGACGACGTCATCATTCCCGAAGTCGGCGATGCCTTATCGTCGTGGAAGGAGCGCTCCAATGCCTCCACCTTGATTGTTCTGGGATTTTTGGTCACGTTGATGCTGTTCGCGGAAATTTCCGTCGGCATCCTGGACTTTTTCCTCGACCCCATCATCGGCCCGATTATTCTATTGATATTAATTGCGATTCTGACGCCGATGCATTTAATCATCAGCCGGGTCCATGCAAAATTCATCGTCAACAAATTGCACGACCGACAAAAAAAACTCAATCTAGCCGAAAATCTGGCCGGCTTGTTCGAAAAAAGCCTCACATTCTGGCGCACGTTGTTGCCGATGAAAGAACCGGTTGCCAAAAACAAGAAAACCAGGGCAAAATTAGCCCAATTGCTTGAACAAACTAAAGATCTGGTACAGGCGTTGAACGACCAGTTCAGTCATTATCAGGACGACAGCTTTAACGACTACAGTATTTCCAGCGACAACCAATAAAATAATAACAATAATGAATGGACAACTGAGTTTAAGCTACCATGGGTACTTTTAGACAGTATTTGCCGCTATGCTGGTTCGCGGCCAACCCTCTCGATTTAACGAGGTCTGTTGGTTTTTTTAAGCATAACCTATGGTTTTATTTCGTCGTTGAACTGTTTATCCAGGTCAACATGATCGATAATTTCGAGGCGGTTTTCGAAGTCATACTGGAAACGGGGTTGACCCTGTTATTCGTCGGCATCGTTCTGTTCTTGAATAAGTCGACGCATTCCTATATCCAAGTCACTTCGGCGGTTTTATTTTGCGAAAATATCATCGCGGTACTTGCCGTGCCGGTGATGGTATGGCTCACCATGACCGACAACGAGTTCAGTTATCTGTTGATGTTTTTATTGATTTTATGGGATTTCTCGTTGGTTGCCTTCGTTTACAAAAAGGCACTCGGCATCAACACGGCGGCCGGTTGCGTGGTCTCTCTGTTTTATTTCTCCTGCACCTACGGCCTTGCTTACGGCATCACCACTATATTCATCGGTTAGTCAGAACCGCTCCAAGTCGGGATGAGGCAATTCACCGCGATGCACATGCATGGCACCGAACTCGGCGCAACGATGCAGGCTTGGCACCGCCTTGCCCGGATTCAACAAACCCTTTTCATCAAAAGCCAGCTTCACGGCATGAAACAAGGCCAATTCCCCTTCCTTGAATTGCAGGCACATGTGATTGATTTTTTCGACTCCCACGCCATGCTCGCCGGTGATCGTGCCGCCCACTTCGACGCTTAAGCGCAAAATATCCCCGCCCAAGCGCTCGGCCTTTGCCATCTCGCCCTCGTTATTGGCATCATACAGAATCAAGGGGTGCAAATTACCGTCGCCGGCATGAAAGACGTTCACCACGGGCAAGGCGTAGCGGTCCGACAATTCGGCGATTTTTTTCAACACACGGGCCAAATAACGACGCGGAATCGTGCCATCCATGCAATAGTAATCGGCTGAAATCCTGCCCACGGCGGGAAACGCCGCCTTACGTCCTGCCCACATTTTTTGTCTGTCCTGTTCGGAATCGGCAACCCTAACCTCAATGGCGCCTTGCCGTTGCAGCAGCTGGCTTGCTTTCATGATATCGGACTCCACCTGTTCCTCGGTACCGTCCATCTCGCATAACAAGATGGCTGCCGCGTCCAGCGGGTAACCGGCACGAACAAAATCCTCGGCAGCCCGGATGGCGGCCTTATCCATCATTTCCAAACCGGCCGGTATCAGGCCTTCGGCAATGATCGCCGCCACCGCGTTGCCAGCCAGCTCGATCTCGTTAAACGCCGCCAGAATCACCTGAGCACACTCCGGAATCGGTAACAGTTTGACACTGATTTCGACAATCACGCCAAGCATGCCTTCGGAACCGGTCAACAACGCTAGCAAATCATAGCCCGGGCTGTCCAGGCCATGATCGCCAATCGTAACCCGTTCGCCGTCCATTGTGACGATTTGCAAACGCAAAATATTGTGCGTGGTTAAGCCGTATTTTAAACAATGCACTCCACCCGAATTTTCCGCGACATTGCCGCCAATGGAACAAGCAATTTGCGAGGACGGATCCGGCGCATAGTAAAGTCCATGTTGGGCTACCGCCTGGGAGATAGCGACATTCCTCACGCCCGGCTGCACCCGGGCGAGGCGGTTGGCGGCATCGATGTGCAAGATCCGGTTGAAGCGGGCCATACTCAACAGCACGCCGTTATCCAACGGTATCGCGCCGCCCGCCAAGCCGGTCCCCGCGCCCCTGGCGACCACCGGCACGCCAAGCCGATGGCATACGCGCAGTAGTTGCTGAACTTGCTCGACGCTATCGGGCAACACCACCAGCCAGGGCAGACATTGATAAGCGGACAGCCCGTCGCACTCGAAGGCGCGCAGTTGTTCGGTTTCGGCAAGAATGGCGGAATCCGGCAAGAATTGACGCAGCGAAGCAATCAGCGCCTTTTTGCCGACAGTATGCGTGACTCTCTCCGAGCCATGGGGGTGAATGGTACTCATTTATACTTATCCCGCTTCGAATTTCGGCAGTGCCCGAGAAGGCACCGGAGTGTTTTACGGAGGTCTTGACAGCATGGATACAGACATGAAGCCTACATGAACCTATTTACCCAGCACCTAAATTAGCGAAGAAAATAATAAGGTTAGGATGATTGCCCTATTCATCTCGTACCAGCCGATATTTCAATTCATAGCGACTCAGTTCGGCGCCCGGCACTGGCGCCAACACATTTGCGGCGGTCAGCGCCTCGGCAAGCAGAACATCACTGCCTTCGTACTTGATCTTGTAAATATTGTAGCCGTTCTCGACACTGACCCAGTTGACCGATTTGATCAGCGCCACGGATTGCAAAAATTCGGTGACTCTGACCATGTCGGTCATCGTTTTTACGCCTTTGATTTTGAGTCTGATAAAACCGCTTTCCGCTATTTCCGGCTTGACCGCGTAATACTTCGACAACACGTCGTAGACTCCCTGCATGCCGGATAAGGTCACCTCCGAAAGCGCTGCGCAAGGAGTAGCCCATTGTTCGATTTTTTCATCGAAATACAAAGCCCATTCAGCTTCCCAGCATTTCCCTTTTTCCACCAGGCGCCCCGCGAGCACCGAAACCACATCGTAACGCTCGGACGCGGCCAATAATTGTGTCGAATCGTTACTCAACACTTCGCTGACCGAAATTCTTTGCTGCTCTTCGAGGTCCAACATCGGAAAAATAAGCGGCAAGCCTTTTATGCGAGCGGCGCGTGTCAGGGCGTTTTCCAGTTCCGGCATGCTATCGGCCTCGTAAAAACGGAGCTTATCTTGACGCTCGACCACCAGCCAAGCCAAGGTTTCGGGCCTAATCTCGCTCCAGATCCCGACATTGCCTGAACGCAATAATTCGAGCAATTGTTGCTCATCGAACAAAACCCGCATCAAGCGGGACCTTTCATCGCGCTGCCACTTGCTGGATATCATCGCATATTGAAATTGACGCACATAATGGGAGGCTCCGGCAAGCGCCGTTTTCACCACCGGCGTCTCCATGACCTTGTCGGCTGCCACGACCCGCCCGAGAACGACGGCCAGGGCTTCCCGAATCGCCTTATTGCGGTCCTCGTTGGAACGGCTTTTTGCCAACACTTCGGTCTCATACAAACCCTTGACTTCCACCGCCCAAACATTGCCGACACCCAGCAAAAGCGCCAGCATTAATAACGCGCTAAACCCTCTCAACTCTTTCTCCAAGCAAAGCGTTAAACTTCTCACTTAAGCACAAACTCCTTTCGACTGTCCAACCATCTTCCTTTAGCGGAATCTATAGTACAATAGCGGTTATTCTAACCTTAACTTTAGCTAGTAGAGTACTGGACATTGAGCGAGCAAAAGCAAGATAGCCTGAATTATAAAAGTGCCGGCGTCGATATCGAAGCCGGTAACGCGCTAGTCGAGCGCATTAAACCGATCGCGGCGAAAACCCGGACGGCCGGCGTCATGGCCGGACTAGGCGGATTCGGCTCGATGTTCGAACTGCCGCTCGACCGCTACAAAAACCCGATCCTGGTTTCCGGAACCGACGGCGTCGGCACCAAATTGAAACTGGCGCTCGAACTCGGCATTCATAATACCGTCGGCATCGACCTGGTCGCCATGTGCGTTAACGACATCATCGTGCAAGGCGCAGAACCCTTGTTTTTTTTGGACTATTTCGCGACCGGCAAACTTGATGTCGACACGGCGGCGGCAGTCGTCGAGGGGATCGGCAAAGGCTGCGAACAAGCAGGCGCCGCCTTGGTTGGCGGCGAAACCGCGGAAATGCCGGGCATGTACGCCGAAGGCGATTACGACCTGGCCGGATTTTGTGTCGGCATCGTCGAAAAAGCTAACATACTGGACGGCAGTAAAGTCAAAGCCGGCGACAAACTGATCGGCATCGCCTCTTCCGGCCCGCATTCCAACGGCTATTCGTTGATCCGCAAAATCATCGAGAAAAGCCATGCTTCCCTGACCGATGACTTCAACGGCAAACCACTCGGCGAAACGCTGCTGGAACCAACCCGCATTTATGTCAAACCGTTGCTGGAACTGTTCAAACAAGTCCCGGTGCATGCCCTGGCCCATATCACCGGCGGCGGCATCACCGAAAACCTGCCCCGGGTATTGCCGGAAGGCCTCAGCGCGGCAATCGACCTGTCCAGCTGGGAAATGCCGGAAGTTTTCAAATGGCTGCAACAACAAGGCAACATCACGCAAGCCGACATGCTGACCACGTTCAACTGCGGCATTGGCATGATTGTTTGCGTGGCAGAGGAAGATGCCGAGCAATCCATAGCTACGTTGACGGAACAAGGAGAAAGAGTTTTTAAGGTGGGAGAAATCGTTGTTGGCCGAGGTAAATCCGACGTGATTTATCGTTAGACTTGGTTGACTGACTCGACCTGCATTACCGTAATCCAGCAAGCTTACAGAACGATAGAGGCTAGTCCATCATTTTCGACTAATTGTGGATATAAAAAACTTTAGGACGGGCTGGGGATCCCGTCCTCTCAAAGCCCCTTACCGGCGCAGATACTCAATAAAACGAATTAGCATAAATTTATACTGCCTTAAAGAAAACCAAATTTATGCGAACTAATACAGCACCTTAACCGAACCGACGGAATCAAACTAGGCGGCTTGCTCTTGCGGCAGTGCTACTTCATCATCCAACTCGGAAAATAATCGATATCCTTTTTTAAAATCATTTGTCCAAATATCATTACTTAACACTTCATTCAGATCGATTTTGAATGGATAGCGCTCTCCTCGATAGTGACACCCATTCCCAACTAAGCTCATTTTTGCACCTACCCTACTGATAATACGAGCCAAGGCCTTCGTACTTAAAAAATACCAATTATCAATATTTTTTTCTTCGCTATAGATACTGGCCGCTCTAAACAACCCCCAAATCAAACTTTGATTGATTTTTCTACGATTGTAAAAATCTATGACATTTTTACCTTGTGCCGGCATGTCGGCCTTGCCGTTCAATCCCAAAGGCGGTTCCTCGTCGGTTTTTCTCCTACGGATTTCCTTGACCAGACAAAGCCGGGAAATCTCGATATCGATATTATTAGATTCATGAGGAGTGTTTAACGAACAGTGCTCTTGCAAAGGTAAGGCACCATCTTGTTTGAACACCATGCGCATCGCCCCCACCCATTGTTTCGTCTCTTTATGTCTGACTAAAAAATGCACAGCATTGTCGTCCCAGCGGTCTTTTTCTTGTTCCGACGAAAAATTATTCTTGTCTTCGAATCCCATTTCTTCGCAATAAACTTGATAACGCAATTTAAAATGTTCTTCTCTTCCTTCGGCTGTATCGGCCAAATAAACATCGAAATAATCGTCAAACATAACATTTACCCAATAAAATTAAAAAAAGGACCCTTTAATCCGGACTTAAACCGAATAATTAACTTTGGTCCATTAAATCAAGGAAACATTAAATTTTTCTTAACTGAGATTCATTCTAGTTGCTATCTAAAATATTTCCCCTAGAAAGCAACCAAGAATAGCGATATCGGAATGAAAGGCGCAAACGAACAATGTTCACAAGAGAGACGTGACTCGATCCACATGGTGTTAAGCGGCCGAGACGTAATCAAAAACTCAATCACTACCCAATTATGCTTCATATCACATTTATCAAGTGGCCACGGTACAGCTTTCAGAGGCATGACAGCGGCCTCCTGGATGAAGTAAAACAGGCTCAGGCCACCAATGATCCGTAGACGCCGGTTTGGGTTAAGGAATAAAAAGAAGAAAAAGTCTAAAAATGCTGTGACTGACTTTCAATTGCGTCACTGGGATACTTGGCAGCATCATACGGCTTAATATGATGTAGGGAACTTCTCTTTCTGATCAAATAGAAACACCCCGGTCACCACAAAACTTGCCTGCAGTCATTCAATAATTTTGCGAATGGACTAAAGCACCTGCGTCGAGGGTAACGACACATGACAGAATAATCGCTTACATAATCAGCAAGCGGCATTATTAGAGGCGAAAGGTCAATGAATTGCACGTCAGACATTCTCAGGCGGCATTGGAATGAAATCTGACAAAGAACTTTCTATAAAAAAACGCCCGTCTTTATTAAGACGGGCGTTTTAAAACCAAATATCTAATGGTAATAATTTATAGTTTCGGTATTGTGTTACGCGAATATCCGGCGCTTGAAACCAAGACCCATTAGACCCAAGCCTAACAGAGCCAAGGAAGCGGGCTCAGGAACATAGGTGGTGTTACCAATAACGGCGCCGTTACCCCCATTTGAATATTTTGATGCTAAATTAATAGTATTGGGGTCTGTTCCAAAAAACGCACTACCATTGTAGCTTAGAGATTTAGGGTCAAACACATCCGCCGCCGTACCGCCGATTATATCAAATGTCGCTTCAACAAAACCGGAAGTAATATCACCGGATGTAAAGAATAAACTAGCGATATCCAAATCCAACCATACTCGATCACCGATCGCCGCATTTGCCTCGGCCAAAGAGCTGATTGGCACGGACAGGTTATCGATTGAACCATCATCTATGTATATGCGGGCCCACGCGTTGGTCAAATCAAAAGTTTGATCCTTATTTAACCCAATGCCGCCAAATGCGTAAGTCAATTCACAACTCGGACAAAAAGAGTCTGCAGAACCACCAGTAGATGATGCTGCAATAACGTTCATCAACGGATCGTTGATCCTGTAGAACTCGCCCCCTCCTGTAAGTTCATATCCTGTTGCATCACTGCTAGTTGGATCGAGTGTGGCAAAGACCGTTCCGATGGTTACTGCATCGTTATAGTTACCTAATGAACCGATCGAGTTTCCATTAGCGGTTGTTGTATACCACTGGGTGAAATCGAATTTGCCTATAAAGTCTTGTTCTATTGGCGGGGTAGATCCATCATCCCAATTGGGATCGAAAACTACTCCATCCACATTAAGTGCATTGGCCTGACTGGCTAATGCAAATAATCCTGCTGTTGCGATTAATTTGATTGCTTTCATCGTACTTTCCTCTGGTTTAAATACAACATTCGTTAAACAAATTACATGCCATAAAATTAAAATATTTTTAAACCATTAATTATTATAACTTTTTTATCCGACACTCCATTTATTATTCCTTGAACACTTTATCAAATGTAAAAATATCTGACACTCAAACCAAGAACCTTCCCTAATTTCGTTCTAACCGAATCAATACCCACTTGCCTCCAGACTCATTGACAGTCAGAGCGATTCGAATAGCGATCAATGAGTGAACTTTCTTGAAAAGAATTATAAGGCTAATTTACTGGGCCTGTGCATAGCGTTACATAAAATAACGATAGACACTTCTCGCTTGCTCTCGAATATCCTCAAAGCTTGTCCCACTCGGTGTTTGGAAAAGGGCGGCATACCATCGGAGATTGTGTCTCAACTTTATGACGCGACGCCCGCTATCCGTAAAAAATCAATTATCAATCATTTCTCCTTATCCAAGATGACGTCTATACTCACCTTACTGAGTAACGAAAGCTAACGGCCGACTGTATTTTCGAAATTGCTGGCTGGACAAATTAGCCAGTGTTTAAGCCTTTTTGCGCCAATTGCGAAGCTGAAGCTCTAAACACCTAAGTTCATTGGAAAAGCTAAGCCAACATGAGCGTTATCGTTTTGTAGTTCTATGAAGATTAGCCAAACAAGGATATAGCCATGACTGATACTCGACATAAACTTTCAAATCTATCATTTTTTTAGACTTTCTCAGATTTTTGCCGCCTATTAACAAATCTAAAGGCTTATAGCTAACAGCGCACAAGCAAATTCCGGGAACCTAAAAAACATTTCAGGCGATGTTAAATTAAACAAACATTAACCAACTTGAAGATATCATGACTAACACTCAAATTGAAGCCGCACTTACCGCCTGGAAAAATGCCCTGGGCACTAACGCCATTGTAAATGATATTGACACCCTGCGGATTGGCGCCGCCAATTGCATCGGCATTCAACGCCATATTCCAGCCATACTCTATCCTAAAAGCGCTCAGGACGTGGCACAAATTGTAAGGATAGCGGGACAGTATAAAGTCCCTCTCTATCCTTACAGTACTGGTCGCAACTGGGGTTATGGCTCGTCTAATCCGACAAGGGACGATTGTGTACTAGTCGATTTATCCCGCATGAAACGTATTATCGAATTCGACGCCGAAATCGGTTTATTAACAATAGAGCCTGGCGTTACGCAGCGTATGTTGGACACCTATCTAAAACAACATCGATTGCCGTTTATGGTTCCTGTTACCGGTGCCGGCCCAGATTGCAGTTTAGTCGGCAATGCTTTTGAACGGGGCTATGGCATTACTCCTTACGCCGATCATTTTGGTGCGGTGATGGGCTTGGAAGCGGTGCTGCCGAACGGTGATACCTATCGCTCCATGCTATCGGGATTAGGTGGCGAAATGATCGATAAATCATTTAAATGGGGTATGGGCCCTTATGTCGAAGGACTCTTATCACAAAGCAACTTCGGTATCGTTACACAAATGACTATTGCTTTGGCCCCATTACCGGAACGCGTCGAAGCTTTTTTCTTCAGTGTAAAAAAAGCTGACGAACTGGAATTAGCGGTAAAAAAAATTCGTCAAGTATTACGCGAGGTCGGCGCTGTAACCGGCTCGATTAATCTGATGAACAAACACCGAGTACTGTCAATGTCCGAATCCTATCCCAAAGATCGGCTCGGACCAGACGGTTTAATACCGGAATCGGTTTTGAAAGAAATGATGCGCCGCAATCAGGTTATGGAATGGACTGCCGTCGGCGCCATTTATGGCAACAAACAAATCGTCGCGGCAGCACGGGGACAAATACGCAAGATATTACGGCCAGTTGCCAAACGCTTGATATTCTTTACTCCCCGTTTGGTTAAATTCATGCATGGCACGGCGCAAACGTTACCGATAATTCGCAATTTACACTTAGTCAACGTACTTGGAACGTTACACAAAACCATGCAATTATTCGCCGGCGAACCAAGTGAAATCGCTTTGCCTTTGTCGTATTGGCGTTCCGGTACATTACCTCCCGATGGCAAGCCGATGAATCCAGCGCAAGATGGTTGTGGCTTGATATGGTATTCACCGTTGGTGCCTATGAAACCGAATTTAACTCGGGAGTATGTAAACATGGTGACCAATATTTGTGTCAAGTACCGCATTGAACCACTTATTACATTAACCAGTCTATCCGAACGTTGTTGGGATAGCACTGTTCCCATTCTTTATGACCGTCAAAACCCCGAAGAAATGGAACGCGCACAAGCCTGTTACAAAGAATTGCTAGAAAATGGCCGTAAGTTAGGATTTATCCCTTATCGTTTAGGCATACAATCAATGAATTTTCCCGAAGAAAATAACGCGGTTCCTGAAGTATTAAAAACAATTAAATCAGCTATTGACCCGAACCATATTATTGCTCCAGGTCGTTATGGATTAAGTTGAAATCAAGGCTGCAACCGTCGCAGCAATGCTTCGGCCGCAGCCTTTTCGGAAAAATCTAGATTGCCTTGCAAAGCCGCCTGTAAAATCGAGCGTGCACGTTGCGAATCACCGTTTTCTGCGTAAGCCTCGGCCAAATGATAATGGATATCGCCGGCCTTAGGGGCTAGCTTAACAGCTTGTTCCAATAATTCGATGCCTTCTTCAGGCTTACCCTGTCTTGCTAAAATTGTTCCGTAAGTGTCAACTATTGCCGCTGTCTCCGGCGCTTTTCGATACGCTTTCTCGGCTAATTCCAAGGCTCCAGGATTGTTTTGCTGCAGATACAACCATGCTAAATTGTTCATCGCTAAGACGTTATCAGGCTTTTTATTCAGCATCAAACGATAGTGTTTCTTGGCCAATTCAAAACGCTGTTGCCGTTCGTAAATATTAGCTAATTTAAAATGGAAGGTTAAATTACTGGCATCTTTATTTAGCGCCTTTTCCAGCAAAGCAATGGCATCACCGGTTTTCCCTTGCTCATTTAAAATATCCACCATTTTCAACAATAATTCGTCATTGGGATTCAGAGAATATGCTTTACGATAACTGGCGAGTGATTGATCGAAGTCCCCTTCCGCAGAATAGATTTTGCCTTGCAGCGTTTGACTCAAACCTTTTTTTGGCGAAAGTCTTTCTATAGTACCTACTAATGCCTCAGCATCCTGATAACGTTCAAGTTTAATTAAAAACGCTACTTGTTGAAGGCGCACTCGAAGATTATCTGGCGCGATGACAGCTATTTCATCCAATAACGTAACGATTGCTTTTTCCTGGTCGGGTTGTCCCATCAGCAATCGGACGAGTAAAAACCGACTTTGAATATCCTGTTTTTCCTCCTCAATCAGTTTTTTTAGCGTGTGTTCGGCATCCAAAAATTGTCTATTAGCGATTTGAGCCTGCGAAAGCAAAAACAACACGCGGCTATTATTTGGCTCACGTTGTACGAACTCTTCGGCGAGAGCAAGAAATGCCGGAGCCTGTTTACGTGCCAGATAAAATTGACCAAGTGCTGCGGCAGCTTTGATTTCGCTGTTTATCGCCCCCCGGGCTTTCTGGTAAGCGGATTTTAGCCATTGTTCCAGCGCTACCTTATCGTGCTGTTTATTAGCGATATCGGCCAACACGAAATAAGGAGTCTGGAATTTATCGTTAATAACTAACGCACGCTTGGCGTAATAATGGGCTTGATCCAACTGGTTTTCTCCTAACTCCAACATCGCTAAGCTAACTAGCGCACGTTGATCGTTGGGATTCATTTCGATTGCCCTGAGTAGATTTTTCCGAGCTGCAGGTTTGTTGTTTTCCATTACGTCTAATGTTGCACTAAGACCATAGAAAAGAGACTGATTAGGATATTGTTTAAACAATGCTTCAATTTTTTCTCGAGCCTCTTTTACATGCTTTTGCTTAATCATTTTGACAACAGTCTCATAATGATGCTCGAGTTCCGTGGAATCGGTTTCCAGACTTCCTAAATAGTCGGGAAAAGGATCGTCCGAGTTGAAATGCTCAAATTCCATTTCATTCGACGTCCCTGATTCGTCAAAAACCTCAAAAGTTGCCGAGAACGTCGGTTGTGTTAGCATCAAAAAGATGCCAAATGTGGCGAGTTGGCGTAACAAGATGGAGCTAACAATTCTGTTAATAGTTTTTTTCATAGGGACTCATATTAAAAGTTTAAACATGACTGGCATTTTTTATGAATTACAGCTTTGCAAGCAGAATACCTACTTGCAACAACAGGCTAAGATTACAGTCCGAACAGTTTTAAAGAATTTAATGCGATAATATTCGACACGAAACACCATTGGAGACAAAAAACGGTTAAGAAATTTAAATGCTTCAATCAACTACAACAAATTAAAGACGGATTAGCGCATTCTCATTCTTTATCGTTTCCTAGTCCAATCCTAAAATATCAAGAACATCATTTTACCTTCATGTTGAACTAATTTAAGTTATGAAATTTTTGGATTAGTTCAATACAATCACATCCGATTGAATGCGGTTTACAAACGATCCCCTATTTCGATTTGCTCAAAAATCCATCGATACAACTCTTTTAAATCCGCCTGCATGTTATCAAGGGCTGACTGAGTCTGGATAAAATAGGGGGCCCTGATGCCATGGTAATCCATATCATGACCAACCTTATTGAATACGATACCTGAGCGTTTCATCAATCTAGGCAAAAAAGGTTCCATCATGGCGAAAACATTCGTTTTTCCGCTGATATCCGTCATGGCGGTGGCCGCCAGAAATGCGGCGACGGCGATGAGGGAAAAGGTTCGTTGTTCCTGTTTCGAAAAATCCAGTCCTTCTATTTGCCCAAAACGGGTGAGTGTTTCCCCGGAACGTTTGCGGAATGTTCTATCGACAGCCAATCGGGATATTTCACAGATTGTAGATCTATCTAAATTCATGTTATCGATAAATTCTTGATCGAGACTATCTTGGCAATGTTGTTCAAGGGGAAGCTGACATGGTGCGCCATTATTATCGAAAGCAGGAACCAACCGCACGCAACCGGCGGGTAATCCGCTAGCTTTGTGAGTTATCAAACAATGCAAGGAAAAATCATCGTATTCGTCGGTTTCCTGTTGCTGTGGATATTTATCGACCTTCTCGTAATGAAATTCGTCGCAATAAACCCTATATCTAACACCGTAAACTTTGCTTTTTTGTTCCGATGTTTTAGCAAACTCTACCGAAAAGTAGTCCTGAAAATTTTTCGTGATACTCGAATTTTCATTCATCATGCTTCCCCAAAATAATGTTTTCCGTATGGAAATACACTTTCACTGCCCATTTAGATCTCCCTGTCAACAATCCGGAATGTTCATCAAACAAAAATGAGCCTTAATTTGCGCTTTGATGAAGGGACTTTTTACCAAACGATCGGTTTGCCCTAGCCCACACCGGTTCAATTCAAACCACATGAAAATTATAATTTAGCTCAATCCATTGCCTCTGGATTTTTGCATTCTTTGCCGCAACTCCATGTTTTTTTTTGCTCAAATAACTTTTCAAAATCAATCCATACGGCGAAATTTTCGATTCATAACAGAAAAAGTTGAACCAATCACGGTCAAAAATCACTATCGACGCCTCGCACCTTTAATCCCCAGGCGGTCAGGTTTTCTATCCTTCGATTGGCCATACCCAATCGATTGATCATTATTTCAAATAGATTTTTATAGAAAAGATAGCCGAGTACAGGATTATCATCCAAATAAACGCTAAATGCCGCCCCTTCGATTTCCAGCAATTCGACATCGCTTGCCGCCGTCACTGTCGCAGTGCGAATCTGTGACTGATGCAGGCAAATTTCCCCGAAAATAGAACCGCTTTCCAAATCGCATACTCCGGCTTGAATGGTTTTCTGATTTTTCACTTGGACATCGCCGGTGACCCGCAATACCCCTGTTTCAATATAGAACAACGACTCACCAATATCGCCTTTTTTTACGATGACGGTTCCTGCATCATAATTCCGTCTATGCCAAGCCACGCCCTCCTGCAATTGTCGGGCGGCAAGAATTTTTTTCAGTAAATTTTTCAAACCATTCCCCTCCTTCTATATTCAATCCGATAATTGTCGCGAATTGACCATTACGATTTACTTTCCTTTCGGATACTTTATTTACAACCAATTTAATCCTGTTCACATCAAAATTTAGTTTTTTTCTGTCCTTATCCCGCCTTCTCCCGGAGGTTAAAGGTTTTAAGGTACCGAATTTTGATGAGCAATGATATGATCGATCGTTGGGTTATCCCCTTAGCACAACATCTAAACGCTTTTGCCCGAAATTCTTAAAAGAATAGTCGTGACAAGGTTGCCATACTAAATACCTTAAAAAACTAACTTTCTGATTTTGTTTCGCTAAACTTCGTACTAATGCCCTATGGCCAAAAAATACTTACGGTTCTACTTTTATGGTGAACGCGAAGAAAGGACACGCTTATCAACTTGGATTTAGCAGTTAATCCGAAGCCCTTTCAGCGTTAGTATAGACGGTAACAGATTAAAATTCTTATTCTTCTTGTTGCAGGAGAACAGCAGATGAATGAAATTAATCCGGAATTTTGCTTTCAGCAAATTCATATCGATGTCGCCCGTAATGCAACGGATGATTTCAATCTATTCCACGACCCGCATAACTGGCATCACATTAAAAACAATCCTTTCAACGGGCCTATAGTGCTTGGATTCCAGCTGGTTTCGTTGGTTGAAAAGCAAATTACCGATTTCCGCGAGCTCAACAACGAAATATCTCTGATTCATGAAAAAGCACTGCGTTACAGTAATTATCAATTCACTTTTGCCAATGCGGTTAAACCCGGCGAACAGGTCACAGTCGATATCAAAAAATCGCAACTCGCTGAAAACGATGGAAAAACCGTATTAAGCAACCGTGTAGCGGTTAAAACCGATGGACGTCTGGCGCTGATGGGCTATAAAAAAGAGTCGTTTGAACCGCTTTTTCTGTCCGATAAAAATATCTCCACTTTCGGCAACTTACGTCTATTGCCAGACCGGAACTATCTGCAAGAACACGGATTTTTCCTAAAACGCAAATTCATGAACACCAGCAATGCCAAAAACTTTTTATGCGGTTCTTTTACCGACCAATCGTTGTTCTTCGATGAACTTAATAATAAAGCCAATTTTCCGGAAATATTTCCCTGCAGTCTCATTTCCTGCGCATTGTTGGAAAAAGCGTTAAAAAATAAACATGATTTCGAGGAAAATCCGATGGTTTATACGACACACAAGATTTCCATCGATCGCGTTTGGCTGCGTCAATTAAAGAGCAATGATGTCCTTCACATACTGGCCAAGGAAATACCGCAACAAGCCGATTCCTATGAATGCTACGGCTTAATACGGGATAACCGAATTCTTTATCGGGGCATCATTTCCCTGACATCGTTACAAAATATCCTGAAATCAGGCTAACAATAAACTAGTGTTCTTCAACAACCCTTGATTGGAGCGCAATACTCGATTTATTGCGGTTTTATGCCACAAAATTAAATGCCCGCTTTACGGATATGGTTTTCCGAATCAACCACTTCAGCGCTGACCTCGGTTTTTCGTACTTTATGTCCTAGACGGTGATGTATACGACTATAATGAATAGTATCCGGATCATATTGGATTTCGCCAGACGCCATGCCAATTCGCACCTATTTTTCCTTGCTCTGTTTGCTGCTTTTCAACGGTATGGTGATTGCCCAACAAAACAATGAGGTCACCCTTTCTTCCGCCCTGCAACTCGCCACCCGCGACAATCCCAACCTGGCCCAACTAAGAGCCCGTTCCGAGGCGATGGCCAGCATTGCGCCGCAAGTCGCTGCATTGCCCGATCCGGTCATCAGTTTCAGCGCATTGAACCTGCCTACCGACACCTTTAATTTAGGCCAGGAAAACATGACCCAGCTGCAGGGCGGGATTTCCCAGGCCATTCCCTTCCCCGGCAAATTGGCGCTCCGCGAGCAAACGGCGCAACACGAGGCCGAAGCGGCCGCGCACAATGTCGTCGAGGCGCGCTGGCAACTGATGCGCGAAGTCAAGCAACAGTGGTGGAATTTGTTTTATCTGGACCGGGCGCTGGCGATCATCTCCGCCAACCAGAATCTATTGCGCCAGTTTATTAAGATCGCCAGCACCAAATACGAGGTCGGCGAAGGCCTACAACAGGACGTGTTGTTGGCGCAACTGGAATTATCGAAAATGCTGGAAAACGAATTGTCCTTATCCGGCGCCCGCCGTAACACTGCCGCACGATTGAATGCCCTCCTCAACCTGCCGGCCAATCATCCACTGCGCCTACCGAAACAAACCGAGGAAAACTTGCCCAGCTTGCAAACAGAAGACGCCTTGTATACCACCGCGGAACAGCGACGGGCATTGCTGTCGGCGCAGCAACAACGGATCAAGGCGGCCGAATCGCGCTTGCAACTGGCGGAACGGGACTATTATCCGGACTTCAATATCGGCGCCTATTACGGCGGCCGGGAAGACATGCCGAATGGGCAGGAACGCGCCGATTTCCTCAGTTTCAGGCTAAGCATGAACGTGCCGCTATTCGCCGCCGACAAACAAGGCCGGGCAGTCGATCAACGCAGCAGCGAACTGATGCAACAGAAATACGCCCTACGTGATGAATGGAACCGAACGCGAGCACAGATTTCCCAAGCTTACAACGATTTCCAGCGTGCCAAGCAGCAGGCCCAGTTGTTCAAAACCGGCATTATCCCGCAAGCCAGGCAGACGGTTTCTTCCATGCTGGCCGGCTATCAGGTCAACAAAGTCGATTTTCTCAATCTGGTGCGCAGCCAAGTGACGTTGTTCAATTACGAAACCCAATATTGGAAAACGTTGGCCGAGGCGCATCAGGCCCTAGCCCAACTCACCGCCTCCGTCGGCAAGGAAGAGATCTATGAATAAATCCTTGCTCATTACCGCCACCCTAATGCTGATTGTTGGCTTGGCCGTTGGTTATTGGTTGGCCCCCAAACGCATGGGTGTCACAACAGATTCCGAGAGAACCGAAAAGCGACCGTTGTTCTACCGCCATCCGATGAACCCGGAAATCACTTCGCCTGTTCCGGCCAAGGACGACATGGGCATGGATTATATTCCGGTCTATGCCGAAGAGCAGAAAGGACCGCAAGAAACGCCCGGCACGGTCATTATCGATGGCGGCGTCGTGCAAAGCATCGGCGTGCGTACAGCGAAAGCCAAACGGGAAACGCTGTCCCATGTCATCCGCACGGTCGGCCGCATCGGTTATGACGAAGAGCTACTGGTCCGCCTGCACCCCAAGACCGAAGGCTGGATCGAGGAAGTTCGGGTCGATAAAACCGGCGATTGGGTGCGACAAAACGACGACTTGCTCAGCATCTATTCACCGCAACTGGTCGCCAGCCAGCAGGAATACTTACTGGCATTGAACAATCTAAAAGCGCTGGAACAAAGCCCTTTCGAGGACATTCGCCGCGGCGCCGAAGAACTGTTGCAAAGCTCTCTGGAACGATTAAAGCTTCTGGATGTACCGGAGCATCAACTGCATGACCTAATTCATCAACACAAAATCCGTAAAAGCCTGCATATCCATTCCCCGACTGCCGGTATCGTCATGAACATCGGCGCGCGCGAAGGCCAATATGTCACCCCCGCCACCGAGTTGTACATGATCGCCGACCTGACCCGGGTCTGGGTCTATGCCGACATCTACGAATACGAACTGCCGTGGGTCAAACCGGGCGATCCTGTCGACATGCACTTGGCCGGCGTGCCGGGGCGCATTTTCAGCGGCCATTTGGCTTATATCTACCCCTATGCCGAAGCCAGAACGCGAACCATCAAGGTGCGTTTGGCCTTCGACAACCCCGATCTGCTGTTGAAACCGGAAATGTACAGCGAGATCACCATCCATGCCGGCAGCCTGGCAAACAGCATTACCATTCCTTCCGAGGCAGTGATCCGCTCAGGCGCCCGCAACCAGGTCTTCGTCGTCACCGCTCCCGGCCGTTTCGAACCGAGATTGGTCAAACTAGGATTGTCGTCCGGGGGCAAAGTGGCGGTGTTGGACGGCATCGAACCCGGCGAAGAAGTGGTGACGTCGGCGCAGTTCCTAATCGACTCGGAATCCAAACTACGCGAAGCCGCCGCGAAGATGATCGCGCCCAAACCCCAGTCAAAAAATGGCGAATCCATGCCTATGCAGCACGAACATAACGCCACGAAGAGCCCGGCGCATGATTAGCAGGCTGATTGGCGCGGCCCTGCGGGAACGGTTCCTGGTCTTATTGGCCGCCATGATTCTCGCCGTCACCGGTTTCTGGTCGTTCAACAGTATGCCGTTGGACGCGATACCCGATTTATCCGACGCGCAGGTGATCGTTTTCACCGAATATCCCGGCCAGGCGCCGCAAGTGGTCGAGGACCAGGTCACCTATCCTCTGACCAGCGCCATGCTGGCCGTGCCCAAGGCTAAGACCGTCCGGGGTTACTCTTTTTTCGGCCTGTCGTTCGTGTATGTGATTTTTGCCGACGGGACCGATCTCTATTGGGCCCGATCCAGAGTATTGGAGGCGCTCAATTATGTCGGCAAGCGCCTGCCGCAAGGCGTCAATCCGAGTTTGGGCCCGGATGCCACCGGCGTCGGCTGGGTCTATGAATATGCCCTGGTCGATCGCAGCGGTTGGCACGACTTGGCGCAGCTGCGTTCGCTCCAGGACTGGTATCTTCGTTACCCGTTGCAAAGCGTTCCGGGGGTCGCCGAGGTCGCCTCGATAGGTGGTTTCGTCAAGCAATATCAGGTCGAAGTCGACCCCAACGCCCTGCTCGCCTACGGTATTCCGCTGGCCAAAGTCAAACGCGCCATACAGCGTTCCAATAACGATGTCGGCGGCCGCCTGGTGGAAATGGGCGAAACCGAATTCATGGTACGCGGCCTGGGTTATATTCACGACCTGGAAGACATCAACGCCATCGCCTTGGGCGTCGATGCCAACGGCACCCCGGTGCGCTTGCAGGATGTCGCCCATGTCCATATCGGCCCGGAACTGCGCCGGGGCGTGGCGGAATTGGACGGCATCGGTGAAGTGGCCGGCGGCATCGTGATCATGCGCTTTGGCGAAAACGCCCGCCGCACCATCGACGGGGTGAAACGAAAACTGGAGGAACTTAAGCAAGGTCTGCCGGATGGCGTGGAGATCGTTCCGGTTTACGACCGCGGCAGCCTGATCGAGCGAGCCGTCGCGACGCTGAAAACCGCATTGGGCCAGGAACTGCTGATCGTCAGTATTCTGGTCGCGCTGTTTTTGCTCCACCTGCGCTCGTCGCTGGTCATCATCATCACGCTGCCGCTAGGCGTGCTGATGGCCTTTATACTCATGAAATGGCAGGGACTGAACGCCAACATCATGTCGTTGGGCGGCATCGCCATCGCCATCGGCGACATGGTCGACGGCGCCATTGTCATGGTCGAAAACGCCCATAAGCATCTGGCCGAGGCCGCTGCGGCAAAGCGAGCCGAACTAAACCCGCGAGAACGCTGGCAGGCTATTGGCAAGGCCTCGCGCGAAGTCGGCCCGGCCTTGTTTTTCTCGTTATTGGTGATCACCGTCTCCTTCCTGCCGATCTTCGTCATGCAGGCTCAGGAAGGCCGATTGTTCAGCCCGCTGGCTTTCACCAAATCCTATGCCATGGCCGCGGCGGCGATATTGACCGTCACTTTGGTGCCGGTACTGATGGGGTATTTCATTCGCGGCAAGATCATCCCGGAACAGAACAATCCGAGCAACCGCATCCTGCATGCGTTGCATTCGCCCGCTCTGCATTGGGCCATGAACCATCGAGCAGTAACGCTGTTACTGGCCGCGATATTGCTGGCGTCGACCGCCTACCCGCTGGCCAGGACCGGCAGCGAATTCATGCCGCCGCTGGACGAGGGCGACATTCTTTACATGCCGACCACTTTTCCTGGTATCTCGATCACCAAGGCCAAGGAACTGCTGCAGCAGACCGACCGCATCCTGAAAACCTTTCCCGAAGTCGAACGCGTATTCGGCAAGGTCGGCCGCGCCGACACCGCCACCGACCCCGCGCCGCTGTCGATGCTGGAAACGACGATACGACTAAAAGCGAAGGAGCAATGGCCCGATCCGAATAAGACCACGGCCGAATTGATGGCCGAGATGGACAAGGCCATCCGCTTTCCCGGTCTGGCCAACAGCTGGACCATGCCGATCAAGACCCGCATCGACATGCTGTCGACCGGCATCAAGACACCGGTCGGCATCAAAGTCTCGGGGCCCGATTTGAATGTCCTGCAACAATTGACCAAGGAGATCGAAGGAACGATGAAGGCACTGCCGGACACGTTGTCGGCTTTCGGTGACCGCGCCGTGGGCGGGTATTATCTTGATTTCGACATCAAGCGCGAGGAAGTGGCCCGTTACGGGCTCACCGTCGGCGACGTCCAGGACGTGATACAAAGCGCGATCGGCGGCATGAACGTCAGCGAAACGGTGGAAGGTTTGCAGCGTTATCCGATCAATCTGCGCTATCCCCGGGAACTGCGCGACAACCTGGAAAGCTTGAAACGCGTGTTGATCGCCACTCCCGGAGGCGCGCAGATTCCGCTGACCCTGGTGGCCGATCTGCATTTGCGGCGCGGCCCGCCGGCGATCAAGAGCGAGGATGCCCGCCCCAATGCTTGGGTCTATGTCGACCTGAAAACGTCCGATATCGGCGGCTTCGTCGCCCAGGCCAAACGCACGTTGGCGGAACAAGTATCGCTTCCGCCCGGCTACACGGTCGCTTGGTCCGGCCAATTCGAATACATGGAACGGGCGCTGCAACGATTGCGCATCGTCGTTCCGCTGACCTTTGTCCTGATCTTCGTTCTGCTCTATCTAACGTTCCGTAATATCAGCGAACCGGTCATCGTCATGCTGACCATTCCGTTCGGCCTGATCGGCGGTGTCTGGCTGGTGTACTGGTATGGCTTCAATCTGTCGGTCGCGGTCTATGTCGGCTTCATCGCCCTGGCCGGCACCGCCGCCGAGACAGGTGTGATGGTGCTGAACTTTATCGACATCGAAGTCGCCAAACGGCGGCAGCAAACACAAAGCCGGCTGAGCGGCGAGGAACTATGCCAAGCCGTCGAAAAGGCCACCACGCTACGCGTGCGTCCGGTCGCGATCACGGCCTTCTCGACCATGATCGGCCTAATCCCGATCATGTGGGCCTCGGGCGCCGGCGCCGACGTCACCCAACGCATAGCGGCGCCGGTTCTGGGCGGCATGCTGACCGTGCTGGTGTTGAGCCTGCTGGTGTTTCCGGTCGTTTACAGCTTGCTGTTGGAATTCCAGGAGAAACGCCGCTCGCTCGAAACGTGAGACTTACTTCCTGTTAGCGGCCTCGATCACTTGACCGAAACAAATGCCGCCATCGCCGGACGGCAGGCTTTCGTGCAAATAAACCTCGAACTCTTGTCGATTCAATGCCGTTAGCGCTTGTTCGGTCAGCAACCGGTTCTGAAACACGCCGCCCGACAACCCGACCCGTTTGACGCCGTGTTTGCCGCGTATAGCGAGCGCCTGATCGACTATCACGTTAGCCAGACTGGCATGGAACATCGAAGCCCGTTCGGCAAGACCAACGTCCCGGTCCAATAGCAAAGGCAACAACGGCGCCCAATCGCTGATTAATAACCCGGAAGTCGTCGAACCAAGGGGCAGCGATAGCGCTTCGGCGCCGGGGCGGCTGATGGCCTCCAAGCGCATCGCGGCATGGCCTTCGTAACTGGAAAACTGGGCCACGCCAGTCAGCGCCGAGGCGGCATCGAACAATCTTCCGGCCGAACTGGTAACCGGGCAATTGATGCCCCGTTCCCACGCTTTACGAAGCAACGCGCTACTCGGCGGACTATCCGGCCATGCCATCCCTTGTTCCCAGCACAGCGCTTGGGCGCAACGCCAAGCTTCACGGCTGGCCTTATCCCCTCCCGGAAGTTTAAAAGGCCTTAACGAGGCGACGCGGCGCCAATGGCCGGGAGAACCGAGCAGGGCTTCACCGCCCCAGATCGTTCCGTCTTCGCCATAACCGGTTCCGTCCCAGGTAAAAACCAAAAGGGGCTCTTCTAGCTCATGTTCCCCCACCAGCGCCGAGGCATGGGCATGGTGATGATAGACCGGCACGACCTGTAAATCCTGCCGCTTCGCCCACAAATTGGAATAGTAAGCCGGGTGAGCATCGCAGACGATCGTCCGGGGCGTAATGTCGTAGAGCCGACAAAGGTCGGCAATGACCTGTTCGAATACCCGCTCGCTGCGTAACGAGCCGAGGTTGCCGATATGCGGCGAGATCACGACCCGGTCGTTGAAAGCCAACGCCACGGTGTTTTTCAAATCGGCGCCGATGGCCAGGACCGGCTGCTCCAGACGAAAAGGCAATTTTTTTTCCACCGGCGCCACGCCTCTACCGATCCGCAAAGGCCGCACCTTACCGGCGATAGCGCGGTAAACGGAGTCATCCGCCGGCCGTCTTATCGGCCGGTTGTGGTGCAAAAAAGCGTCCGCGATGTGGCCTAATCGCGCCGTCGCTTCATCGTTATCGATCAAAACCGGCTCGCCGCTCAAATTGGCCGAGGTCGCCACCAGCGGCTTGGCGTAACCCTCCGCCAACAAATGATGCATCGGGCTGTACGGCAGCATCACCCCGATTTCGTTCAAACCCGGAGCGACGGCTTCGCTCAGCCAAGCTTCATTGCGTTTGCGCAGCAATACGATCGGCCGTGACGGCGAGCAAATCAGGCGTTGTTCAGCTTCGCCGAACTCGGCCAGGCGCCCGACCCATTCCAGCCCGTCATCCCCACGCCAAGGCACCAACACGGCCAGCGGTTTGTCGGGACGGGGTTTGCGCTGCCGCAATCGGCCGATAACCTCGGGGTCACCTGCGTCGCATAGCAGATGATAACCGCCCACCCCCTTGACGGCGACGATGAATCCGTTTTGGATTGCGTCCAAACAAGCCGACAAGGCCTCTTCGTTGCCGTGGATATCGGCCGCTCCCGGACGAGTGAAAGCCAAGCTCGGGCCGCAGCGGGCACAGGCTAAGGGTTGAGCGTGGTAGCGCCGATCAAGCGGGTTTTCATATTCGTCGCGGCAGTCGCGGCACAATGCAAAAGCGGCCATGGCCGTATTGGGACGGTCGTAAGGCAGGCGATCGATCAATGTGTAACGGGGCCCGCACTGCGTGCAATTGATGAACGGGTAACGATATCGTCTCTCGACCGGATTCCGCATTTCCGCCAGGCAATCGTCGCAAACGAAATAATCCGGTGGAAGGTGGATGTCGGCTTCATCGCCCACCTCGCTGGATTCAATAATAAAGCCTGTCAATCCGAGCGGGGCCGCCGAGGCAATTCTGGGATAATCGGGTCGGGCGAGCGGCGGAGCTCGATTATACAAGGCGTCGGCAAATGCCGCTAGCGCCGAACCCGCGCCTTCCACCCTGATTTCCACCTGACCGCTGCGGTTGCGTACCCAGCCGGCCAAACCAAACTCATCGGCCAGTCGGTACACAAAGGGACGGAACCCGACTCCCTGCACCCGACCGGATATAACGATCTCTTTTGCCTCTATTGCGTTCATTTAACGATTCCCTGATCAGTAATCGATGACCACGACCCAGCAACTTAGCGACGGCGTACGGGCTCTGATTATCGCCGACAAGTTGAGAATAACAATCAATTGACTACAATATTATGAGTATAAAATTACAATGTAATATAAATTAGGCCTGCCTACTCGATTGAATGCTACTGTTAACCCTAAATCTCAAATAATTCCATGTTATTGACTCTAAATTTTTCATCATTATCATGCCGGGTTTTATTCGAGTTAAATCCGGCCCCGACGCAATGAAAAGCAAGGCCTTAGACAATCGAACCGGACACCGTTTTTTAGGCGTGCGGTTTACAGCAATTCGATTTATTCGAGACGTCGACGAACCGACCTATCCGGATCAGATGAGCTAATGCCCTCTTCATTATCTTCTCTTACTTTTTTCGATGGCGACAGGCCACCCCACTGCCATGGCGATGCCCGTCGCTGGAGCTTGGTGCCAGTTTCTCTGCTGGTGCTGCTCGGTTCGATAACCTCCGGCATGTGCGGGCATCCCGCTCAAGAATCCGGGAACAATAGTTATGCCGACATGTCCCTCAAGGAGTTGATGGACCTCGAGGTGTTCAGCGCCGCCTCGTTACTGCCGACCGAACAAGCCAAGGCGCCGGGCACGGTTTACAGTTTTCATCGCAAGGATTTCGTCCGTTTAGGCGTCCGCAGGCTCGACGATTTATTAGCCTATGTGCCGGGCTTCCAGCTGAGTCAATACCGAAAACGCCATCGCTCGATCTGGGCAAGGGGACAAATCGACCGCTATAACGATAAACTGGTGCTGCTGGTCGACGGCGTACGCCGGCAACATGTTTATTACGGGCATTTTTCCCTAGGCGATAATTTTCCGTTAGAAAAAATCGAGAAAATCGAAATCATTCTGGGGCCGGCCTCATCGCTCTATGGCGCCAATGCCTTCGGCGGCATCATCTCGGTGACCACCCGGGATTTCGCCGCCAAGCCTCGAATCGAGGCCAGCGCCGAGGGCGGCAGCAATGCGCGCGGCAAGGGTACGCTACTCTACAACAGTTCCCGATTTCAAGCTTTCGGCAGCTATCTGGAACAAGATGCGCCGTTCAGGGAAGACCGACAAAGTTTCATCGGCGGCGACACACTACAACCTCTCGACGAGGATTACGCCAATCTGTTCGTCAAAACCTCTCCGTTCGACGGCTTTACCCTCAGCCTGGATTATTATCGCAATAACACGCCATTTTTGTTTATTCCCGACACGCAAAATGCCTTCATTGAAGAAGATTCGTTAACCCTGACGACGCTATACGAGGCTGGTGACCTAGAGCAAGGTAAAATCCAAGCCAGTTTTTATTATACCTGGGATTACGCCCGGGAATACGAGATCGAACAGCAAACACACACTTTGGGCTACCAGGAAAATCAGGATGCGATCAACGCGGGGGCCACCGTGACCGGATTCAAGCGCCTGCTGGACGACCATGTTCTGGCGCTGGGTTTCAATTGGATGCGCAGCGAAGCGGTAGACATGAATTTCGTGCGCCGCTTCCATTATAGCCAGGGCTTCCTCGCATCCCCGGAAAGCGGTTCCCTGTTGAATGACCCAACCGTCAGCAATGATGACTATGCATTTTTCCTACAGGAAGTATGGAGCATTAATTCGCAATTCGACCTGACCCTCGGTATCCGCTACGACAGCTTCGAACAATTCGGCGACCATCTCAATTATCGCGGGGCCTTGGTGTATAAGCCCGACGACCATCAAAGCCTTAAGTTGCTTTATGGCACCGGCATTCGCACCCCGACCTTCAGGGAATATTTGAAGGTTCTGGAAAACACCGACTTCGTTGCACCGATCCCAACCCCCGAACGCATAAAATCACTGGAATTCAGTTATCAATATCAATGGGAACGCGCCAACTTCAGCCTCACGCTTTTTCAAAACAAAGTCGACAACTATATCCACGAAATTCCGACGCCGGGCGGTGCCGATGAATACTTCGCCAATAGCGAATCGCCTTGGCGGCTGCGTGGCGTCGAAACGCTCGTTCAATTCCAGCCTTTAACCAATCTGGACCTGCGCCTGAGCGCCGCCTACCTGCACGCCAAAGATAGTAACAACGGCAAATTGCCTTATTTGGCGACATGGAGCGGCAGTTTCACGGCCAATTACAATTACCTACAAGATCACCGCCTGGGGTTTTCACTGTTCTATAACAGCAACCGTCCCGACAGCAACGATTTTCGAGACGATAATCCCGATGCGTTTTTGCTGACCAATGTCTTCGCTTCAGGGAGCCTTATCCATAATTTTTCCTACAGCATTGGCGTCGACAATTTATTCGACGTTCGGGTTTTCGATCCGGCCGGCGATTTCGGCAACCAATTCAATACAGAACGCAGCGATCGGGAAGTTTGGGGACGCATCAAATGGAGTTTCGAGCCTTGATCGAAACCGAGTTGATCGCCGACGCCCGCGCCCGAAGCGATGGAGCCGCGAGCAACGGCGGGTTTCTTTCTCCGGCTGCCATTTTATTGCTATGTCTCGTCATCGGGCTGACTTTCAGTTTCGTTGTCAAGGCCGATGACTCGAGCCGCATCAACCGGGTCAAAACGGCATTTATTCTTAATATCGCGCGTTTCGTGTCATGGCCAGCCGAAGTGCTTGCCGATGGTAGTGCCGAAATATCCTTATGCCTGTATCGCAACAATCCGATTCGACAAGCCATTGAATCTATCGCGGGCGAAGAAGTCTCCGGCCGACGAATCGTCATCAAGCAACTCCATAGCTTGACGAAAAATGATGCTTGTAACATTTTGTTGATCGGCCAAGACGAATTGCAAGCCTACTTGAGCGAAACGCAGCCGGACCCGAACCGTCCAGTATTGACCATCGCCGACCTGACCGATACCGATTCGCACACTCACCGGCATGACGGCATCCTGGTGACGCTGATTCGTAACGGCGCGCGCATCGGTTTCGAGATCAACTTGCAAAAAACGCGCGAGGTCGGCCTGCGCATGAGCTCGGAATTGTTAAAACTAGCCATTATCGTCGGCGACGATCCCTGACCCATGAAGATACTCGGCAAAACCTCGATCAGAAGAAAACTGATGCTCATGCTGTTGCTGACCAGCAGCAGCGCCTTGTTGTTGTCGGCAGCCGGCTTCGCCGTCAATGACTGGCTATCGTTGCGCCGCTCGATGTTCGAGCGGCTGCACGCCCAGGCTCAGATTATCGGCAACAACAGTATCGCCGCGCTGACTTTTGCCGATCCGGAGTCCGCCGCCAATACGCTAGCCAGCCTGAAGAACGAAGCGGATATTGTCGCCGCGGCGTTGTTCGGAATAGAAAATCAATTGTTCTGCCATTATCAGCGGGATAATGGCAGCGCTATTCCGCGCCATTTGCCAAGGCATGCTTCGGGCGCCATCGATGGCAATTTCTTCGTGGTTGCTCCCGTTATCCTCGACGGCAGAACAATCGGCCATATCATGCTGATTTCCGATCTCAGTTATTGGAAAGAACGGCAATATTTTCATCTGTTCATCGCCGCAGCCGTGCTGTTACTATCGTTGCTGCTAGCGCTGCTGCTTTCGAGCCGACTGCAGCGGCTGGTTTCCGAACCGATTCTGCAACTGGCGGCAACCGCGCGGCGCGTCACCGAACAGCGCGACTACGGCCTGCGCGCGGAAAAACTATCCGCCGACGAAATCGGCACGTTGGTCGATGATTTCAACGGCATGCTCAGCCAAATCCAACTGCGGGACCACGAACTGCAGAAAATCCGCGATCAATTGGAGGAGAAGGTTCATGCTCGGACTCTCGAATTGAGCGAACTCGCCCAGCAGTTGGAACATCAGGCCTATCACGATACGCTGACCGGGCTGGCCAACCGGATTACGTTCGATGACCACCTGCGCTTGGCTATCGACCAGGCCCGGCGTTACGGACAGCGCCTTGCCGTCATGTTTCTCGACCTCGACCGCTTCAAAGTGATAAACGACACATTGGGGCATGTGGTAGGCGACAAATTATTGGTACAGGTTGCTCAACGCTTGTCGGCCTGTATCCGCGACAGCGACACGCTGGCTCGTCTGGGTGGGGACGAATTCGCCGTACTCCTCACCCAGATCCGGCATGATACCGATGCCGCCGAGGTGGCCTGTAAACTGACCGAAGCGATTGCCGACCCCATCCAGGTGGATGGCTACAGCCTGCACGTCACGACCAGCATCGGTATCAGCCTTTTCCCCGAGGATGGCGGTCTTGCCGAAGCCATCGTCAAAAACGCCGATACGGCCATGTACCGTTCCAAGGACCGGGGCCGTAATCAATATACTTTTTTTTCCTCCGAGATGAATTCCCGTGCGGTCCGCCGCCTTGCTCTCGAAACAAAACTGCGACAAGCGATTGCCGAAGGAAATTTAAGTATTCATTATCAACCACGGCGCGACACCCATACGTTAGCCATCATAGGCGTCGAAGCATTGGCTCGTTGGCATGATGCCGAGGAGGGTCCGATTTCACCGGCGGAATTCATTCCCTTGGCCGAGGAGTGCGGCCTGATCGCGGCGATCGATGAATGGGTGCTGGAACGCGCCTGTAAGGAAATGCTGCCTTGGTGCACGAATCCGGATACGCCCATTCGGTTGGCAGTCAATCTATCGCCGGCCCAATTCATCCGTGAAGACCTTTACGATGTCGTCGCCGCCATTTTGCAACGAACCGGATTCCCGGGTGAACGGTTGGAACTGGAAATTACCGAGAGCCTCTTCGGACCGGGCAGTGTCGACGCTTGCAGCGTATTGAACCAGTTGTGTGAATTAGGCATAGAACTGAGTATCGACGATTTTGGCACCGCCTATTCATCTTTGAGCCGGCTTAAACAACTGCCCTTGCATACGTTGAAAATCGACAAGTCATTCGTACGCGATCTCGGCCAAGACCCCGACGACGAGATCTTGGTCAGGACCATTATTGCCATGGCCCATAATCTCAATCTCAAGGTCGTGGCCGAGGGGGTCGAGACCGATCGGCAATATCTGTACGTCAAACAATACGGGTGCGATACGGTCCAAGGGTTTCTGTTCGGCTGCCCGATCCCCTACCCCCAATTAATGATGGAACTGGGCGATATTCATCCGCAAAGCCGGAATGCAGCCCCTACCCCTGCTTACCTACAGCCACAACGGCTTAGGGATTAATGCAACAGTAAGCACATGCTATCAAGCCGTTACAGTTTCCAAAAAACTCATTTGGCTTTCTTGACAAACTTGGTCAAAATGACGATTTGCTGACCGTTGACGCGCCCCTCGATCTGTTCCGGATTGTCCGCCACCAGTGAAATACCCCGCACCGCGGTGCCGCGCTTGGCGGTAAAATTAGCGCCTTTTACGTTCAAGTCCTTGATTAACGTCACCGTATCGCCAGCTTCTAACAGCGCGCCATTGCTGTCGACATGCCTGACGCTATCGTCTCCCCCAGCCTGTCCTTCGTTGCCCGCTTTCGCCCAAGCCAAGGTCTCACCGTCCAGATACAACATCTCGAGCAAATCCTGCGCCCAACTTTCGCTACTGAGGCGTTTCAACATACGCCATGCCATGACCTGCACTGCCGGCACCTGGCTCCACATACTGTCGTTCAGGCAATGCCAATGATGCACGTCGACCTTGTCCGGATTGTCGATTTGTTCACGGCAAGTTGCGCATAGCAGCACGCATGTGTCGACGCCTCCATCGGAACTCGGCGGCACTTCGTAAACGGCAAGATTGTCAGCGGCGCCACATAATTCACATTTGGATTCACTACGGGTATGCAATGCGTTTTCTGTATTCATTAATTCTGGTGTTATTAAGTTTAAAAATGACAATTTGAAAACGCGACTTGAAAACGCGACGCGTTTTCGATAGAGAAGACCGGCAGTCCGCCGGATGTTTAATCCTTTTCCCGAATATAGAGAGATTTGGTTTACGCCGAAACCAATATCGCGACTAGCAACGTTGCTTTCCTCCTTGTCGCTTCATTCCGTTAACCCTCAGAGATAACGCGCCAGCGTCTCGGCAATCTGACGCGTTGCCCCCTGATTTTGCTGCAAAAATTCGCTGCCACGCAGGCTGATGGCTTGTCTGAATTCGTCATCGTCATGCAATTTTGTTACGGCAGCGATGATTTCGTCCTCATTCCGGCACTGTAAAGCGGCCCGCCTTTGCAGGACATTATCCGCGATTTCCTTGAAATTGGTCATATGCGGACCGAACATCACCGGCAAACCAACCGCCAAGGGCTCCAGGATATTATGCCCTCCCACCGGCACCATGCTGCCGCCCACAAAACCAATATCGGCCGCGGCATAGAGCATTTTCAGCTCGCCCATGGTATCGGCCAGATAAAGATCCGTTTCGGCCGTGCAATAATCTTCCCCGCTGCGGGCCACCGTTTTCAGTTGCCTTTCCTCGGCCAAGCGCTTGACGCTTTCAAATCGCTCCGGATGGCGCGGCGCGATCATTAACAGCAACTCGGGAATGTCTTTCTTAAGTCGCCGATAGAGATCCATAAAGATTTCGTCTTCCCCTTTATGGGTGCTGGCGATAATCCAGGTAAAGCGCCCGGGGAACAATTGCCTTTGCAATAGCCGTCCCTCATCAATGACGTCTTCGCCAACCGTCACATCGAATTTGATATTACCCGCAACCAGGGTTTTCTCCGCCGGGGCGCCGATCTCGATAAAGCGCTGACGATCCTCTTTCGTTTGCGTCAGCACCGCGGCAACATTGCATAAGGCTGGCTTTATCAAGGCCGGAATCTTTCGGTAAGCTTTAGCCGAACTGGCCGATAAACGGGCATTAATAATGAATAAGGGAATCTTGCTTTCGCCGCATTGGGCGAACACGTTCGGCCAGATTTCCTTTTCCATGATAATCGCCAACTTTGGCCGGAATACTTGCAAAAAACGCCTAACCACCGGCGGCAGATCATAAGGCAGATAAACATGTTCGACACTGTCGCCCAATACCGACGCTACCCTGGCTGACCCCGTGGGCGTGGTAGTCGTGACGAGAAAGGCTTCTGCGGGACATTGTGCCTGCATCAGCTTTATCAAGGGAAACACGGCCTCCGCCTCGCCGACGGATACGGCATGAAACCAGATGACGTTCGAGGGGTATCGCTTGGAGTAGACGGCCAGTCTCTCCAACCAGCGCTTACGGTATTCCGGCGCCTTAATGCCGCGCCAATACAAGCGCAACAAAACCAGCGGCAATAGCAGACTAAATAAGCTCGAATATATTAATCGCATAGAGATCCCCGTGAACAGATAGATCTATTCTACCGGAATGTCTCTATTGGTTTAACCACTCCATATACAGTCGAACGCCTTGCTCCACTGTTTTAAATGGGTGTTCACATCCCGCCGCGCGCAGTTTTTCCAGGTTAGCTTCGGTGAAACTCTGGTAATAACCGCGCAAATTTTCCGGAAATGGAATGTACTCGATTTCACCCCGTTGATGATAGGCGATCACGGCATTGGCAACGTCGTTGAAGGTCTGGCTACGACCGGTGCCGGTATTATAGATGCCAGAAACCTGAGGATTCTGCAGAAACCACAAGTTAACATCGACCACATCGCCAACGTAGACGAAATCGCGCCGTTGTTCGCCATCGCCGTAGCCATCGCAACCTTCGAACAAGCGGACACGATCCGATTCCTTGATTTGGTTATTCAAATGAAAGGCGACACTGGCCATGCTTCCTTTGTGCTCTTCCCGGGGACCGTAGACATTGAAATACCTCAGGCCGACAACCTGGGCGGTCAAATTGGCCTGGAATCGCCGCACATACTGATCGAACTGGAATTTGGAATAGCCGTATACATTCAGCGGTTTCTCGAAGGCGAGTTCTTCCTTGAAATGCTTATCGTCGCCATAGACCGCGGCGCTGGAAGCATAGATAAAGGGAATCTTGTGTTGCTGACAATAATGAAACAGCACTTTGCTGTATTCGTAATTATTTTCCATCATGTAACGGCCATCCCATTCCGTTGTCGTCGAACAGGCCCCTTGATGAAAAATTGCCTTGATTGTTTCCGCTTGAAAGAAACCTTGTTGCAACTTTTGCAAGAAGGTTTCCCGGTCCAAATAATCGATAATTCGGCAATCGACCAGATTCTTGTATTTGACGCCGTTACTAAGATGGTCGACTACCAGAATATCATCGTAACCCTGCTGGTTTAGGCCCAGCACCAAATTACTGCCGATAAAGCCTGCTCCGCCGGTTACGATGATCATCTTACTTACTCGGCTTCGACAGTCACCGGTACGGTTACGTCGACATCGGAGTGCAGGTTGATGTCGATTTCGTATTCCCCCACCTGACGGATAGCGCCTTGCGGCAGGCGAACTTCGTGTTTTTCCACTTTAGCGCCCGCTTCGGTAATCGCCTCGGCGATATTTTGCGTACCGATAGAACCGAACAACTTACCTTCTTCGCCGGCTTTCTGTTTGATGATAACTTTCAGTTTGCCAATCGCCTCGGCCCGTGCTTGAGCAGCAGCCAGTTTTTCCGCCGCAGCTTTTTCCAATTCCGCACGGCGCGTCTCGAATTCCTTGATTTTTTCCTCGGTCGCTGCAACAGCCTTGCCCTGAGGAATCAAATAATTGCGACCGTAACCGGCTTTAATCGTTACTTTGTCACCCAGATTACCCAAATTGGCAATCTTTTCCAGAAGAATAACTTCCATCGCTTTATACCTCGTTTAATCGACTCTTCGTCGAATTAGCGGACTCATTTAGTGTCCGTTTGATTTGAAATTTTATTGCGTAAGTCCAGCCAAGTATCGCCCAATCCGAACAAAGCCACGGCGATCGCCACATGGGGTATCATCACCAGGGTAATGTATAGAAACGGCACCATGAAACGACCACTCTTCGCCTTCGCGAAGGCATCGTGTAACGCTGCCGTGCCGGTAATGGTGTACAGCACGAACAACAACACAATCACGTTCCAACAAGCTTCGGCCACCTTACCCGACAAAGCCAGCGCCATGGCCACCACAACCAATGTCGCCAACGCCAGTTGCGGATGCAAGCGCAGCGACAAGAATTCACTGCGGAAACCGCCGGGATTGTACAGCACCGCCTGCCACCAGCGCGCCAAAAACAAGCCGAATAGAACACCGTAAACAATCCCAGCGGCGATCGCACCTGTCATCAGGCGGGAAAATCTAACGAGGGATTGAGTAATTTCCTCGGCCGGAACACCGGGCTGAGTGAGCATCGGTTGAAACATCACGTTCAACACATTGTTCCACAACGCGGCAGGGGCGGGATGATAAAGGTAAAAACCTATCACGCCCAAAACACCCAAAATCACGGTGATTTCGATGGTTACGGCCAATTGCCGTCCCTCGCGTAAAACAATCGCGATCAGCCAAACCGGCAGCCAAATCACCAAGCCGTACAACAGGGCAATGTGGGAGCCGATGGGCAAGAACATGCCTAATATTGCCGCGGCCACGCAGGAGGCGATCAATACCCACAGCCCTTCTCCGGCCCCACGCCGTAAAGTCACCAGTGCGACGGACGCCGAACTTACAATACTGACGGGAGGAAAAAGCAAAGCCAGCAAGGCTAACGAAGAAGCGACCGTCGTGGCCTGAAAACGCCCCTTCATGATGTAACCCGCCAGAAACTTCACTTTGCTTCCCGTATGTTACTTATGTGCGTCGCAATAAGGCAGCAAGGCAATATAACGGGCCTGTTTGATTGCCTTCGACAATTGTCTTTGATACTTCGCACTGGTTCCAGTGATGCGGCTTGGAACGATTTTACCGGTTTCGGTAATGTATTCGCTCAACAAGTCCAGGTTTTTGTAGTCGATCACGACTGCCTCTTCGCCACTGAAACGGCAGAATTTTTTGCGTTTTACGTTACGTGCCATAATAATCCTCGTAATCCAATTGTTAGTTATTCAGCGTCGGAAGTGTCCGCGTCTTCGTCCAGCTCTTCCTCTTCCTCATCACTCTCTTCTTTAGCATCCGCTGAACTGGATTTTTCCTCTGCCGCCCCGCCTTCTGCGGCAATGATCGGCGAAGGATCGGTGATGGCTTCCTGTCTGACCAGAGTCATGCTACGTAAAATAGCGTCGTTAAAGCGGAAACCGCTTTCCAATTCATCCAGCGTGTCCTGGTCGCACTCAATATTCATCAGCACGTAATGCGCCTTGTGAATTTTTTTAATGGGATACGCCAACTGTCTACGCCCCCAGTCTTCCAGGCGATGTATATAGCCGGAAGCTCCCTCGATCGTCGCTTTATAGCGCTCGATCATGGCAGGGACCTGAGCACTTTGATCAGGGTGTACCAAAAAGACAATTTCATAATGTCGCATAGTCGCTCCTTACGGTTAAGCCTCTCGCTACGTCTTAAAATAACGATGAAGCAAGGATGGGCGGATTGCCCGATAAAACGATCAATTATAAAAAGATATTAGCTTTGATGCAAAATTGATTTGCATCACTCCGCTATCGGGATATTTAATAGTGTAAAGATAGAGATTGACGGCCTTCGCTGCCAGAGAACTTGAGATCGTAGAATAGCTGGGGAAGCATTGCCCGACTCCCTCCCGAACCTACCGGTTCCAGCCAAGGCAAAATACGACTCGCCTTGGCTTGCCGCTATTCCACGCTTATGCTGTAGTACCGCCCAGGTCAACGACCGCCTAGGCGAATAGACTTAAAATGCCTTGGCTGGCAATCGCTCGGCCCGCTTCGATTTCATCGGCGATGGTTAGCGGTTCGGCATTTTCTGTAAGCTGTCCGCCGTTCTGGTGACTGCGTTGATCATTCGCCATTTGAGAAAAATTGTTGCCTTGCCTTTGTTCCGAATGCTGCTGGGATATATCCACGTTCACCAGATTCAATTGCTGCGACCCCAGCATTTCCCGTAACCTCGGTATGGCTGCCTCGATGGCTTCCTTGACCACGGCATGATGCGTGGTGAACGCGACCGAGGTCTGCTCTTGATGGACATCGACCCGAATCGATACCGGACCTAAATGGCGCGGGTTCAAATTCAATTCGGCGGAGGGAATGTTTTGTTTATGCATCCATACTATTTTGTCGGACAATTCATTGCCCCATTGCGGATGAGCGAAATGCCGCCCCATAGGCGCCAATTCGTTTTTTTCGACTGCGACCGCACGATTCAGCAGGGCGATATCCGCCGCCATTTTGGGTATTGCCTGCTCGTGTTTCGGCATTTCCTGCTCGTGAGAATCGCTCACATTTTTCTTAAGCGGCAAAGACTCGTCGTTATGTTTTTCCTCGACTTCGGGTAAATTTTCCTTGGCCATAGCGGTCCTATCCTGTTGCACCTTCAGCGTTTCCTCTTTGGCTTGATTATTCGGCGAAATCGCCGGGGCAAGCGTTTGATTCTTTTCTTCCTTAGCCCCAAACCCGGACAATGGCAGCGGGCCGGACGCTTGCTTCTCCCTCGCGTCGTCAGGCGCAACCGGATTTACCGAAGCTTGAACGGCAACCGGCGAAGAGTTTTGCAACGGCACGACAGCTTCCGCCACCAACTGGGCCAGCTCGTCGACATCCTCCGAGGCTTCCGTTGTGCCGATGGTTTTCAGGACTTTGGCCAACGCCTGCAAAGTCGACTCGAGGTCGATATCGTTTTCTTCGCCGACAGCCGGCAAGTTCTTGCCGGAAAAGACGGCAAGCTCTTGCAATAGTGAAAGTCCGGCCTGGTCGGATGACACGGGCAGCGTTTGCTGCGTTTCCTGCAAGTGGGCAATTTGCTCTCTCAAGGCGGAAGAGAATCCCTCAGGCAAACTGCCGTCTTGCAGCCAGGTAGCCGGCAATTGTTCCGCTCCGACCAACGCGGTAAAAAATGATTGTAAACCGGACGCTTCAACATTCATGATCGCTCTCCAAAAAACCCGCCCTTAATCAAGCAGTTCCCATGCCATTCTTGCGTCCTGCCCTAGAGGCCCGCTCATCCTGCTCCGCTTGCTCCCGCTTGTCGGCCAGTTTCACTTCTTCCAAGACCGCCCGTTCACCAATTTTTTGCAGGCTCTGGGTTTTGCGATGATTTTGCTCCCAGTTTTTACGAAACCGCAGCAACTCCTTGTTTTTATCTTCAACGGTTTGCTGTTGCGCTGCGATCGCCTTGTCCAACTTGTCGATAAAAGCCCGAAACTCCAGCAATTGCCCGATAGACATTCCCCGGCTTTCGGCTGCGTCGAATTTTTCCGCATATTCACGCCGATAACTGCGTAGATTGCGCAATTGTCCCTCCAGCGCCTGTTTCTGCTGCTGGCAAGCGCCCAATGCCTGCAACGATTGCTTTTCCTGTTGCGCCTGTATATCGATAATAACTTTAAATCGTTCCGATTTTTTCATGTTCTCTCCTTATCCGTCGCCGTTTCTACGCCTAAAACCAACGCCAACTCGCTTAGGCTCCTGCTGATATCCACCGACTCGTTCATGTCCTGTTGCAAAAATTCCATAATGGCAGGATTCTTGGCGATCGCTTGGTCGATACGGGGATCGGATCCCGGTTGATAGGCGCCGACACTGATCAGATCCTTGTTTTGTTGATAAATGGAATATAAGCGCCGCAACTCACGGGCCATTTGCATATGCTGCACCTCGACGATATCCGGCATGACGCGACTGATCGAGGCTTCGATGTCGATGGCCGGAAAATGGCCCGATTCGGCCAGCGTTCTCGACAATACCACATGGCCATCCAACACCCCTCGCGCGGCATCCGCAATCGGATCATTGGTATCGTCGCCCTCCGCCAATACGGTATAAAACGCCGTAATCGAGCCTCCTTGGACATCGCCGTTGCCAGCCCGTTCCACCAAGGCCGGTAATTTAGCGAATACCGAAGGCGGATAACCCTTGGTGGCCGGCGGTTCGTCGATGGCCAGCGCGATCTCCCGATAAGCCTGGGCATAACGGGTCAGGGAATCCATCAACAACAACACGTCCAAGCCTTGATCGCGAAAATATTCGGCAATACTGGTGGCCAGCATCGCGCCATGCACCCGCATCAGCGGCGAATCATCGGCCGGCGAGGCAACCACCACGGCCCTTTTCATGCCTTCTTGGCCAAGTATCTTCAAAACGAACTCATTGACCTCGCGGCCCCGCTCGCCAATGAGCCCGACCACGACGACATCGGCCGTGGTAAATCGCGTCATCATGCCCAGCAATACGCTTTTGCCGACGCCGGTGCCGGCGAACAAGCCCATACGTTGACCGCGGCCGACACTGAACAAGGCATTGATAGCCCTAACTCCGACATCCAACGGTTCGCGTATTGGTTTTCTGGACAGAGGGTTGATGGTACCGCCTGACAGCAATACTTTGGCATCCGTATTGAGCGGGCCCTTATTATCCAACGCTTCGCCGCTCCCGCTTAGCACGCGTCCGAGCAAGCCGAAACCGACCTTGGCCAAACTATTCGTCCCCAACGGAATCACCCGGCATCCCGGTTCCAGGCCATGGGTATCGCCGGTAGGCATCAGATAAATTTTACTGCCGGCAAAACCGACCACCTCGGCACCGATACGCGCGCCATTCTTGCCTTCAACCTGGCATAGCGAACCGATGGCCGCCCGGCAACCTTCCGCTTCCAACGTCAACCCCACCATCCTCGACAAACGGCCCTCGACCACCAACTCCGGGGTTTCGTCCAGGCGAGCGATATAGGGTCTCAAACGTTGCAGCCAGTTTTCGGTTCGGTTAGCGCTAGGTATCATGGGGTTTGATCTCCGCGCCTTTCTCCGCCCAATACCTTGGCGACAATGGCCGCCAAGCGATTTTCCACCGTGGCGTCGACATGCGAGGCGCCGCTTTCGACGATACAACCGCCCCGCATCAGCAGCGGGTCTTCCCGAATTCCCCAGGGGGGTGACATTTCGTCCAACACCAATGCCTTGCGAACCAGTTCGGCATCTTCGGGGTGCAAGGTCAACGTGATTTTACGACTCGCCAGCGGTAGCGCCTGCACGGCTTCCCTGACTACCGCGACAATCTGCCCCGGATCGACCTTGATTTCCCGGCGTAGCAACTGCCTCGCGATACCGATCGCCAACTTTACCAACTCCCGCTCGACTTGTTCATCCAATTGCTTAAACGGCTCGGCCAACGCCTCCAATAAGCTGACGAATTCAGCTGTCTGTTTGCGTAACAAATGCACATTGTCGTCGTAACCCTTTTTCGAACCTTCGTCGAAGCCCTGTTGAAAACCGGTTTTCTTGCCTTCTTCGATCCCTTCCTCGCGCCCCTGACCAAACCCCTCCTTGCGCCCTTGCTCGTAAGCTTCGTCATAGGCCTGTTGCTGCATGGCTTCGATTTCTTCAACCGTCAAAATTCGGGTTTCTTCATTGTCAACCGGTTCGGAACGAACCTCGCCAAAATTTTCCAAGCCAGACCATGTATCCAGCTTTTCCAACTCGTCCTGGGAAAATCTTCCCGGCTTAGACCAATTCATCGCCTCCACCGCCTAGCGACAATTCACCGGAATCGGCCAGTTTTTTGGCAATCGACAGAATATCCTTCTGCGCCATTTCGACCTCGCTCAGCTTGGTTGGCGGTGACGCTTCCAAATCGTCCTTTAACATTTCCGCCGCCCGTTTCGACATGTTACTAAAAATCTTATCTTTCAACCTGTCATCGACACCGCGCAACGCGACCAGCAATTGATCGGTGGAAACTTCTCGCAACAAGGTTTGAATACCGCGATCATCGACGGCGACCAAATCTTCGAACACAAACATCTTGTCTTGAATTTGCTGCCCCAGATCCGGACTGGTTTCATTGATATCCTCCATCATCGATTCGCTGATGGAGCCCTCCATGAAGTTGAGGATGTTGGCCGCGGCATCCACGCCGCCGACCACCGAGGACTTGACGCTATCGCTGCCGGTCAACTGTTTCTCCATGATATCATCTAGCTCCCGCAAGGCTGCCGGTTGCACCCCTTCCAGCGTGGCGATCCGCATCAACACATCGGAGCGCAGATTCGAGGGCAACAATGTCAACACTTCGGCCGACTGGTCGGCATCCAACAACGACAAAATAATGGCGATAATCTGCGGATGCTCCAACCTGATCAAATCGGCGATGGCTCGGGTGTCCATCCATTTCAGCTGTTCGATCCCTTTGCTGTTGGCGCCTAGCAGAATCCTGTCGATGATGCTGCCGGCTTTTTCCGCCCCCAAGGCATTAGTGAGCATGTTGCGGATATATTCGTCGGAATCCATGCCCAGCCCGGTTTCGTTTTTGACCTGCGAGATAAAATCTTCCAATACCGAGTCGACCATGTCCGACGATATGGGCCCCAGTCTCGCCATGGTGGAACCGACCATTTGCACTTCCTTGGGCCCCATATTTTTCAAGACGGCGGCGGCTCTGTCCTGACCTACCGCCAGCAACAGCAACGACGCCCTCTCCGCGTGATTTAACTTACCTTCCTCAGCCATCGTCTTTCAACCATTCCTTCAACACCTGAGAAACCAATTTCGGGTCCTCGTCTATCAACTTACGTACATATTCCAGCCGCTTTTCGTAGCTTTGCGGCGCATCCAGCAACAGTAAATCTTCCGCGCCACCAGCCAGGGCGACTTGGTCGGGTGTCCCGCTCGGGCCGACAGGCACGGCCACCGGCTTACCCCTTTCATCGAATTTGACCACGCCTCCCATCGCTTCCGCTTCTTCCCGCACTTTCGCCAATTCCTCGACCAATGCCTTATCTTCTTGCCTGGCAACCAAGCCCCGCAGGGTCGGGCGTAAAACTCCGAAGACCAGGAACAACACTACCGCGACGGCTATTGCTTGTTTCACCGCGTCGTTAAACCAGCTTTGCTCCCATAGCGGCAACTCGGGCAGCGGTTCAGGCTCGTCTTCGGCCCGGAAGGCGACATTAGTGACCGTAACCTGATCGCCACGGGCATTGTCGAACCCGACGGCCTGCTTGACCAGCGCCGTCATCTGATTAATGTCTTCACGCGAATAGGGCTGTCTGGCCCTATTCTCTCCTTCGCCGATAATTTTATTATCGACCACGACCGCGACCGACAGGCGCCGTAAATCTCCCGTCGCCAAACGAGTATGAGTGATGGTTTTATCCAGCTCGTAATTGCGGGTTGCGCTTTTGCTGGCCGAGGTCGGAGAAGACGAGGATGGCGTACCGGCCGGAGCAGTCGGCGCCGCTCCGCCGGCCACTTCCGGCGCTACGCCGGCCGGTGGCGGTTGATTGGACAACGCACCGGGGACACCTTGCACCGCCGACAATGAATTTTGTTCTTCCAGCGTTTGTTCGCTGCGCAAAGCCGGCAAATCGGGATTGAACATTTCCTGGGTACGTTCGGTCACCGTGAAATCGACATCGGCGGAAATTTGCGTGCGGAAACCATCGCTGCCAACCAATGGCGTTAAAATATTTCGAATCCTTTCCATCAAATGTTCTTCGATGTTTTTCTTGTATTCGAACTGTTTGGAAGTCAAATAAACCTCGGCCGAACTGTCTTGACTGCTCAATAACCGGCCTTTCTGGTCGACTACGGTCACCTGGGTGGATTCCAACATCGGCACGCTGGATGCCACCAAATGCACAATCGCCTCGATTTGCTCCTTCTCCAGCATTCTGCCTCGATACAAGTTGACGATGACCGACGCGCTCGGTTTCTTCTGTTTGCGCACGAATACCGATTGTTTTGGCAAGGCCAACAACACGCGGGCGGACTTGACGTTTTGAATGGTCATGATCGTGCGGGCAATTTCGCCTTCCAGCGCACGTTGGAAGCGCATTTTCTCGACACTCTTGCTGGTGCCGAAACTGGTTTCCTTATCCAGCAACTCATAACCGGTACTGGAACTGCGCGGCAACCCTTGGGCGGCGAGCTTCAACTTCAATTCGCGCACATCGCCGGACGGCACCATGATCGCGCCGGAACCGGTGTCCACCTGGTAATCCACCCCCAGTTTATCGAGCGCATCGATAATTTCGGCCGAATCCTGTTCGGCGATATTACTGAAAAGCAAATCATAGGAAGGCGTCTGCGACCACAGCACCACCGCCATGCCGATCGCCACGCTCAATGCCAAACCGAGCATCAGACCGAGTTGACGGACGGTCGACAGTTCCATCAACCCCTTAAAGGCGGGATGTATCGTCTGCCCCGTCGAAACCAGTTGGGATGATCCTTGTATGTCGGCCGCGCCGTTATTGTTTTGCTCACTCATGGCTGCAAACGATTAACCTTACATCGGCATGTTCATGATATCTTGATAGGCCTCGACCAGCTTATTGCGCACTTGCACCATGGCCTGAAAAGAGACACTGGCCTTTTGCGAGGCGATCATCACTTCCGCCAAACTGACATCGGGGTCCCCCATTTCGAAAGCCTTGGCCATTTCCGAAGAAGTTTGCTGGGTATCATTAACCGCATCGATTGACTGTTTCAATACCGCGGCAAAATCACCGTCACTATTGGCTGGCTGCGGTTTAGCGCCTGCCTCGATCGACATAGCGCGCATTTGCGCCAATACTTGGTCAATATTCATCTCAGTCATGTCGTTTACCCATTAATCTTTACCTGCCAAACTTTCAAGCATTTTTCGGGCCACACCTAACACGGCAGTGCGACACCCGATTCTTTCATGCGGGCCAATTTGTAACGCAATGTGCGCGGACTGATGCCAAGCTTTTCGGCAGTCATTTTACGGCTGCCATTTACCTCGTTCAGCGTTTGCAGGATTATTTTTTCCTCCACCGACCTGACCCCTTCTCCTAACGTGCTGATTTCATTCTCCTCTTTTGCTTCATGCACGTGAATGATATTGCCGGATTGTTCGACGAACGAAGTCCCAACATCCAGCGGCGCTTCTTCGAAGATTAGCTCATCCGCGCCGATTCGGCCATCCCGTTGCAGAATCAACGCCCGCTGGACAACGTTTTCCAATTCGCGCACATTGCCCGGCCATCGATAACACTGCATTTTTCTGACCGCCTCGGCGCTGAAAACGGGTAAATTATTGCCGCCGGCATGATGTTTCTGCAGCAATTCGCTTGCCAATGGCAAAATATCGTCGACCCGTTCGCGTAACGGTGGAATTCGCAGCGGAAACACGCTCAAACGGTAATATAAATCCTCCCGGAAACGCCCCTGATCGACATAATCTTTCAGCTTACGGTTGGTCGTCGCCAAAATTCTGACATCCAGCGTGACTTTTTTCTGACTGCCTAAACGCTCAATCTCCTTTTCCTGCAGCACCCTCAATAATTTAGCCTGCAACGCCAGGTCCATTTCCGAAATCTCGTCCAACAACAATGTGCCGCCCTGCGCCTGCTCGAACTTGCCGGCCGAAGCCTGAACCGCGCCGGTAAAGGCGCCTTTCTCATAGCCAAACAGCATGGCCTCCAGCATATTCTCCGGTATCGCGGCGCAATTGATCGCGACGAACGGCCCGTCGTTGCAACGCGATTGTTGATGAATATAACGAGCCAAGACTTCCTTGCCCGTACCGCTCTCGCCTTCCAATAAAACGGTCACATCGGTTTGCGCCACTTTGGCGCTGAGCGCATATAGCTGACGCATTTTACCGTCGGCCAGGATATTCGCCTGGACCGGCACGGTTTCCCGAACGATGAAGGGAGCGACTTTATCCACCAGCATGGCCGCCTCGAACGGTTTGATCAGATAATCGACCGCGCCGGATCGCATTGCTTCGACGGCTTTCGGAATCGTTCCGTAAGCCGTCATCAGCAAAACCGGCGTAGCCGGATAATGCATTTGCATATTATGCAGTAATTGCAATCCATCCATCATCGGCATTTGCACGTCGCTGACCACGAGCTTGAAGCCATGTTTCGCCAACTTGTTCAAGGCCTCGTTTCCGTTGAGCGCGGACATGACCCGATACCCTTCGACTTCCAAGGTATCGCGCAAGGCTTCGCACAAGGCCGAATCATCCTCAACGATCAAGACATCATACTGTTTCATAATCTGTAACCTCATTCTCGACGGGAGCGCTCGCATTGGATAACGTGACCGAATAGTGATTGATACAAGGCAGCAACAGCGTAAAAACCGTTCCCTGGCCGAGTACCGAGCGGCATTCTATCGAGCCGCTATGGGCACTGACCACGCTGTCGACCACGGCCAGGCCCAGGCCGGTACCGCTGCTTTTTGTCGTATAGAAAGGCTCGAACAGTCGTTGCCGTTGCTGTTCCGACATACCGACTCCGTTATCCTCGATACGAATCCCCAGGTTATAGTCGTCCTGCCGGAAAACCGTCATGGAGATTTCGCCATCATCGCCGCAAGCCTCCGAGCTATTGTTCAAAAGGTTCATCAATGCGCCGCGCAAGGCATCCTCGTTACCCAACATGGCATCGGCCTCGACACGATTATCCAATTGAAAAAGAATCGGACGTTCGGCCATGTTTTCCCGGACGAACTCCAGCAGATTGTTCAAGGAAAAACTTTCCATGCTCAAGCGCCCTTGCTTGGCGTATATCAGCATATCGTTGACCTGTCGTTCCAAATGATGCAGCCGCTCCAAAATCTTTTGGGAGAAGCGCTGGCGCTTATCGTCGTCGACGGCAGGCTTGTTCATTTGCGAGGCATAGAGAATGGCCGTCGCCAGCGGCGTCCTGACCTGATGGGCCAGACTGGCCGCCATTTCGCCCATTGCCGTCAAATGTTTCTGGCGGGCCAGCATCGTCTCTAAAGCGCGCAATTCACTGACATCAGAGAGCAGAATGATCTGCCCGGACTCGTTGTCCAAAAAATTGCGCGTCATAGTGACTTGCCTGCCGTCCGGCAGCTGGCGTTCGTGCGGCGTATCGCCGACTTGAGGTAAACGGCGCCGCATCACCGCCGCCCAATTTTCGCCCAGCAGCGGTTCGCCGAGAAAGTTAATGGCCAGCGTATTGCAATCGATCACTTGGCCGGCATAATCGAGAACGATCACGGCCGCCGGCAGCGCCGCTAAAATCTGTTGCAGACGCGTCGCAATTTTTTCCTTTTCCACCAAAGTTTTCAGGCGTTCGCCACGCGCAGCGGCTAATTCCCGATTCAGCCTGGCGACTTGGGCTTCGAGCCCCTGGTAAGAAGCGCTCAGATTTTGCGATAACTGATTGAAGAGATGAAAAGCATCGGCCAGGCGCTCCGCCTTTACCGCTCGTTGGTTATTGGTCTTCATTTTTACTGAGGTTCCGTCATTGACAAAACCTTACAAGCAAAAATAAAGCCAACTTATTATCACTTAAAATTCAATAAATTATGGAGAGCAGTCAAAATTCCGACACGATTAAGACAAATCGTATTTGCGTAGCTTTTCGACCAGGGTGGTTCTACGCATGTGCAATAACTTAGCGGCGTGTGCCACGACCCCATTACATTCCTCCAGCGCCTGTTTGATCAAGCCGCTTTCGAGATCACTCAAATATTCCTTCAAATCCATTCCCTGTTCGGGTAAATGACTGACCGGAGTCAACAGCGGTTCCTTTTTCCGGGACACATGAACTTGCTCTTGCGCCTCAGGCACCTCTTCTTCCTCGATCAACACGTTAGCTTCGACCCCTTCGGGCACCTTATAGCTACGGAATTTTTCCGGCAGATCGTCTACATCGACGAGGGCATTAGGCCGGATAATCGCCAACCGCTCCATCAAATTGGACAACTCGCGCACGTTACCGGGCCAATCATGCTGCATCAGCACCGCGAGCGCGGCTTTAGTCAGCCTAACCGAATCGCGCTTGGCCGCCTCCATTCTGCCATTCAAGTCATGGACCAAATAAGGGATATCTTCCGGCCGTTCGCGTAAGGCCGGCATTTCAATCGGAAACACATTGAGGCGATAGAACAAGTCTTCGCGAAACCGTTTTTCCCTGATTTCCTCTTCCAACTGGCGGTGGGTCGCGGCAATGACCCTGACATCGCAATGCAGGGTCTTATTGCTGCCGACCCGCTCAAAGGTCCTTTCCTGCAGCACCCGCAGCAGCTTGACCTGCATCGGCATCGGCATGTCGCCGATTTCATCCAGAAACAGTGTTCCGCCTTCGGCCAGTTCGAAGCGGCCTTGCCTGGAGGTCAACGCGCCGGTAAACGCGCCTTTTTCATGACCAAATAATTCGCTTTCCAATAGTTCGCCAGGAATGGCGCCGCAATTGACCGGCACGAACGGCTTGTCGCGGCGCGGCGAATGGCGATGCAGAGCTTGCGCCACCACTTCCTTACCGGTGCCGGATTCACCGAGTATCAGGACCGTTGCATCGGATCCTGACACCTGGTCGATCAACTCGCGGATTTGCCGAATCGCACGGCTGTTGCCGGCCAGCCCTTTATCGGCCTTTTTTTTCTGGGTCATGCCTACAAACTGTTCGATGGCCGGCAACGACGCTAGCGCATCATTCAATACCGGATATGTCGACGGCCATTCCAGAACTCTCGTAACCGAATCTTGTAGGGTGCTGGAAACTTGCAGAATTTTTTCCTTTCCGACCAACAAAAAAACCGGTAGGCCATCGACCCAATCGCGCACCGCTTGAACGACCGCCCCCTGCCGGTCTCCACCGCCAACAAAAACGGCGCGGCAATTTTCACAATCATCTAATGAGGGTTCAAAATCTTCCGACGTCACGCATTGAACCTCATACTCCAGGAAATTAAGTATGACTTCAAACTGCTGCGCTCTCTCTTGATCATCATCGATTAACAAAATACTTGGCAAAGCCATGCGTTATCACTCGTCAATAGTTGTAATCGCTTATTCGGATTACCTGCAAATTTAGTTTCACGGCAATCTGTCTGTTCCTCTTGTTCTGGTGCCAGATAGGCAAAAAAGAAAATAGGCATTATTTTTGCCTCTTCCCAGACATGTTGCATGCCATTAAGTTAAGCATCGAATTCCCAAGTTGTCAAAACACCATGTTTTTTATAAAGTTATAAAATAAATTTAATGTTATAACTAAGAAACTGATGCAATCAGTTGGTTTTTTATAGGCTCAGGCACTTGACAATTTTTTCTCAGCATAGAAACTAGATGTCTGTTTAATCAACTCGAGTTTCTTTTCTTTGAACGACATATCCCTGACCGTATTGTTCGGTATTTTAGTCGCATTACTGTTACTTTCCGCTTTTTTCTCCGGTTCCGAAACCGCGTTAATGACGCTAAACCGCTACCGCCTGCAGCACCTGGTCAAACAGAAACATCGTGGCGCCGCTAGAGCAAACCGATTATTGAAAAGGCCAGACCGACTGATCGGCCTGATATTGCTGGGCAATAACTTCGTCAATATTCTCGCTTCATCGTTGGCAACGGTGATTGCAATACGCATAGGCGGCGAACAAGCGATTGCCGCCGCTGCGGGCTTACTGACCCTGGCGGTGCTGATTTTTTCCGAAGTCACGCCCAAAACGCTGGCGGCGATCAAACCCGAAGCCCTGGCATTTCCGGCAGCCTGGATTTATACGCCGTTACTGAAACTATTTTATCCGGTGGTATGGCTGGTCAACCTGATCGCCAACCTGTTATTGCGTCTGTTCGGCATTAATGTCGCCAAAATCAAAGAGGACACGTTGAACAAGGACGAATTAAAAACCATCGTATCCGACGCGGAAGACCTGATGCCGGCCCGTTACCGCAATATGCTACTGGGAATTCTGGACATGGAATCCGCCTCGGTCGAGGATATCATGACGCCAAGGAACGAAATTGTCGGTATCGACCTGGAAGATCCCATCGAAAAAATTATCGAACAATTACAAAACAGCCCGCACACCCGCCTGCCGGTCTATAAGAAAAGCATCGACCGCGTCATCGGTTTTCTGCATTTGCGCAATGTGTTGTCGCAAACCAGTCACGCTGACTTCAACAAGCAAAATATCACCGACCATTTAAGCAAACCTTTTTTCATCCCGGTCAATACCCCTCTGCACAAGCAAATTCAGTGCTTCAAGGCGGAGAAACTGCGCATCGGCCTGGTGGTCGACGAATATGGCGATGTACAAGGTCTGGTCACGCTGGATGATTTACTGCAGGAAGTAATCGGCGAGTTGATCATCGATGAAGCGGATGTGACGCGACAAAAAGATGGCGGCTATCTGGTCGACGCCAGCATTACCATTCGAGAATTGAACCGTATCACTAAGTGGGATCTACCGATCGAAGGTCCGAAAACGCTGAACGGTCTGATTATCGAATTCATGGAAACGATCCCCGAACCCGGCACCAGCGTTAATTTGTATGGTTATCGGCTGGAAATTATCAAGCGTGATGAAAACGCGATAAAACTGGTCAGATTCCATCCGCCGGAATAACAACCGCTCCCAATATTTGCCGTTTTTTGTCTGCCTTCACGATTCCAACCATTTATTGAGCAAGGATAAAATTTACGTCTATACTAAGGCGTGAGTAGGGATCATTTGACTAAAACAATGGCAAAATTCACCGTTTTTTTTAAAGATAAAGCAATCAACTCGGAAATTTTCGATTCGGGTGTCGTGCATATTGGCCGAGATGAAACAAACGATTTGAGCGTCGACAGCCTGGCGGTAGCGCCTGCTCATGCCGCTGTTATTATCAAGAATGACAAATGCATCATCAAGCAACTGAACGACGATTTTCCATTGATCATCAACAATACGCCGACCAAGGAGGCAGTGCTGCAGAATAATGATCGTATCAACATTGGTAAGCACTCTATTGTTTACAGTGTGACCGAATCGATCAGCGATATGGCGCGAAACAAAGCCTCGGACAAAGACATCAGTTTTCTCAATGAAAAACTGGAAGAAAACATGAAGCCAACGGAAGCCAATCTACAGATCATGAACGGCCCGCATATCGGCCGAATATTGTCATTAAAGAAGTCCATGACCCGCCTCGGCAATAACGATTCCGGGATTGTTGCCATATCCAGACGTAAGGAAGGTTATTTCATTTCCACCCTGGAAAATCCCAATGGATGTCCATTGACAGTTAACAAGCAACCGTTGGGCGAACAATCGATCCCGCTGAAAAATAACGATATCATCTCGATTAACAAAGTCTCCATGCAGTTCTTTGTGACGAATGCTTAGTCATGAACTTAGATAAAAGCGAGGAAAGACGCCGCTATCACCGGATCCTGTATACGGCAAACGCGAATTTGAGCGACGGCCGGGAAAGCTATCCATGCAAGGTTCTGGACTTATCCTTGCAAGGCTGCTTGCTCCGTTTCGAAGAACCCTGGACAGGAAACACGGATACCCTCTATACGTTGTCGTTACAATTGTCCGACAGCATCGACATCAAAATGGAACTACGCATCTGCCATGCCAGCAGCAACGAGATCGGCTGCAAATGCGAACATATCGATATCGACAGCATATCGCAATTGCGCCGCCTGATTGAACTTAATTTAGGGGACAGCGTTTTATTGGAAAGGGATTTGCTCGCGCTATCCGGTCTCGACGCTCACTGATACAGCTCGGCTAACACGCCCAATGCCTGCTGTATATTGCTTACCGCACTGATTTGCAAATTACTCACACCTTGTTTCGGCTTGTTGGCTTTGGGAATCAACGCCCGTTTGAAACCATGCTTGGCCGCCTCGTTCAGGCGAGCATGACCATTCGCAACCGGGCGGATTTCGCCATTCAAACCGACTTCGCCGAAAATCACCGTGTCATAAGGGACCACTCTATCCTTCAGACTGGAAACGACCCCTGCCATGATTGCCAGATCGGAACTGGTTTCGCCGACCTTGATGCCGCCGACGACATTGGTGTAGATTTCATCGTTGCCGGTAAAAATGCCGCCATGGCGAGACAACACCGCCAGCAACATCGCCAGCCTGTTCTGGTCTAACCCTACCGCCAAACGCCGTGGATTACCGTACTGGCTTTCCGTCACCAGGGCCTGGATTTCCACCAGCAACGGCCGCGTACCTTCCCACAACACCGTCACGACGCTACCCGGCGCCGGCTGGTCCGCGCGAGTCAGAAACATCGCCGACGGATTCTTGACTTCCTTCAAGCCGCTACTTTCCATCGCGAAGAAACCCAACTCGCCGACGCTGCCGAAGCGGTTCTTGTCCGAGCGCAACACGCGGAAGCGGGCATCATCGGTGGACGACAGCACCACCTGCGCATCGACGATATGGCTCAAGGTCATCGGCCCGGCCAGCGACTGGTCCTTGGTGACATGGCCAACCATGAAGATGCTGACATTGTGGCGCTTCGCATACTGGGTCAGATAACTGGCCGATTCACGCACCTGCGAGACCGAGCCCGGCGCGGAATCGGAATCGAGCGTGAACATGACTTGGATCGAATCGATGATGACGACTGCGGGTTTTTCCTGATCCAGTATGCTACAAATTTGTTGCACCGAGGTCTCCGCCAGCATTTTGATGCCGTCGGTTTTAATACCTAAACGATGGGCGCGTTCGGCAATCTGTTGCAGAGATTCCTCGCCGGAGACATAAAGCACCGGAATGTGCCGCAACGCGATGCTGGCAATGGCTTGTAATAAAATGGTGCTTTTACCGGCCCCGGGCGCGCCGCCTATCAACACGACGCTGCCCTTGACGATACCGCCTCCCAGCACGCGATCGAATTCGCGCAGCCCGGTCGAGATTCGTTCCGCCTGCGCCAGGTTGACGTCGGACAGCAACTGCACTTCGGAGCGGCTGCCGGCATAACCGGAAACATTTTTGCGTTTTCCGGCCGTCCCCAATTGCACTTCCTTGACCGTATTCCATTCCCCGCATGCGCTGCACTGTCCCGCCCAGCGCGGGTAATCCGCTCCGCATTCGGTACAAACAAAAGCCGATTTCTGTTTTTTAGCCATGTTCTCGCTCGACAATACGCACTCGCTGGGTGATGCCGCACAGTAAGGTGTACGGGATGGTGCCGGCGGCCTGGGCGATTCTTTCCACCGGCAGACCGGCGCCCCACAGCGTCACGGGGTCGCCCGGCTTTGCCTCCGGCTGGCTCTGCAAATCGACGGTAATCATGTCCATCGATACCCGGCCGATTAGCGGCACTTCACGGCCGTTCACCAATACCGGGGTTCCCGACCTAGCATAGCGTGGATATCCGTCGCCATAACCGATCGCGATGACGCCCAACTGGGTATCCCTTGGGCAAACCCAACCACCGCCGTAACCGACCGACTCGCCGGCTATCACTTGCTTGACGGCAATGACGCGGGATTTGAGGCTCATGACCGGCCTCAAGCCCTGTTGTTCGGCCTCTTGGCCGATAAACGGCGAACAACCGTACAGCATGATGCCAGGCCTAACCCAATCCGACAACGTCTCTCTCCAGCCTAGAATTCCGGCCGAATTGGCGATATTGCGCGGCCCCGGGTAATCCTTGGTCAATTCGTTGAACACGGCGACCTGCCGCGGCGTATTGCCGTCATACAAATCGTCGGCCGTGGCTAAATGCGTCATCAAGCCTACCGGCCGATTGACACTCTGGCAACCCGCTAGGCGCTTGTAAGCCGCCTCGACCTCGCGCCCTTTAAAACCGAGCCGATTCATGCCGCTATCGATCTTCAACCAGACCGAAATCAGTCCCTCTCCCCGCCGCTGTTCCAGCAAATCGATCTGTTGCGACGAATGGATTACGGCATCGAGATGATATTGGTATAGCCCCTCCAATTCCTCGGCGCAAACAAAGCCTTCCAGTATTGTGATGGGTTTATCGAAGCCCGCTTTGCGTAAACGTATGCCCTCGTCGGCCCGCGCCAAGGCGACGGCATCGACTTCAGGCAATAACAGAGAAGCGATCCGCAGCAAACCGTGACCATAGGCATTGGCCTTGATAACGGCCATGATCTTGGCATTGGGAGCGTGGCGCTTGGCGATTTGCAAATTGTGGCGTACGGCCTCGAGATCGAGCAACGCATAGGCAGCCGGAATCATTCATAATCCTCATAGCCATAGCTATCGCCGACGAAATTCTCGAAGCGCGTGTACTGCCCCAGAAAAGTCAGGCGCACGGTGCCGAGCGGACCGTTACGCTGCTTACCGATAATCACCTCGGCGATGCCTTTGTCGGGACTGTCTTCGTTATAGACTTCGTCGCGGTAGACGAACACGATCAGATCGGCGTCCTGCTCGATCGCACCGGACTCGCGCAAATCGGACATAACGGGACGCTTGTTCGGACGCTGCTCCAGGTTCCGGTTCAACTGCGACAGCGCGATCACCGGCACATTCAGCTCCTTGGCCAAAGCCTTCAAGCCGCGGGATATATCGGAGATTTGCTGCACCCGGTTATCGCCGCTGGTAGGCGACTGCATCAACTGCAAATAGTCGATCACGATCAGCCCCAACTGTCCGTGTTCACGGGCCAGTCGGCGGGCGCGGGAGCGCACCTCGGTCGGCGTCAGGGCCGGCGTATCGTCGATGAACAACTTGGTTTCAGCCAGTAGATTGATCGCCGAGGTCAGTCGCGGCCACTCGTCATCTTCTAGCTTACCGGTTCTGACCTTGTGCTGATCGATCCGCCCCAACGACGACATCATCCGCATCGCCAACGCCTCGCCCGGCATCTCCATACTGAATACCGCAACAGGCTTGTCGCCGGAAATGGCGATATTTTCCGCCATGTTCATCGCGATCGTGGTTTTACCCATCGACGGCCGGCCTGCGACGATGATCAAGTCGGCCGGCTGCAGACCCGAAGTCATCCCATCGAAATCGGTGAAGCCGGTACTGGCGCCGGTGATGTCGCCTTCCATCTCGAACAAGGTTTCGATCTTATCGACCGCCTCCGCGAGCAAGGTCTTGATCGAACTGAAACCGCCTTGGCCACGCTGCCTCTGCTCGGCAATTTTGAACACTTGGCGTTCGGCATTCTCCAGCAATTCGGCGGTTTCCCGCCCTTCGGGGTTGAAAGCCGAATCGGATATCTCGGTGCCCACGTGTATCAACTGGCGCAACACCGATTTATCGCGGACGATATTGGCGTAGGCGATGATATTGGCCGCGCTGGGCGTATCCTTGGCCAACATCCCCAGATACGCCAGGCCACCGCAATCCTCCAGCTCGCCGCTGGCGTCCAATGCTTCCGACAGCGTGATCACGTCAAACGGCTCCTGCTTGTCGGCCAGCCTGGCAATGGCACGGAAAATCAATTTATGGTCCTTGCGATAAAAATCCTGTTCGGACACCTTATCCGACACGCTATCCCAGGTCTGGTTATCCAGCATCAAACCGCCCAGGACCGACTGCTCGGCCTGAATCGAATGCGGGGGGACTTTCAGCGAATCGACCGCATAGTCGGTGTTAAGTGAGTAAATTTCGGACATACTTCGAATGATAGAATCAAGATGGAAGGCAGCAGGTCAAGGACGAAATCGAGGCCGTCAAATAAACTTGGTGCCCTTAATGTGCGCTGCAATCGGCGGCTAAAAAAATGTTTATTATACCCTACTCCCGCAGATCCTTGATCACCCGAACGACTTCATAATCATCTTCGATCGGCACCGTTATGAAGCCCAGCTTCTTAGATAGCGCGAGCATCGCTTTGTTGACCGCCAGCACCTCGCCTTCCAATTGCCGCAGCCCCTTGCGCCGGGCCGCATCGATCAACGTTGTCATCAGCTTGACACCGATGCCCAGGCCCTGGCAATCATCGGAAATGACGATGGCGAATTCCGCGGAATAGCCGTCCGGATTGATCATGTAGCGGGCCACGCCCAACTCATTCGGCATCGCCTCATCCTCCGTGACGACGACAAAGGCCATTTCCCGGTCGTAGTCGATCTGGGTAAAACGCACTAACATATCGGGGGTCAATTCCTGCAGCGATTGCATGAAACGAAAGTATTTACTGCGCTCGGACAGACGTTTGACGAAATCCTGTTCCAGCACGGCATCCTCCGGCCTGATCGGCCTGATGCAAATAGTCACGCCGTTGACTAGCCTAAAATGCTGTGTCAGCTCGGACGGATAAGGATGAATGGCCATGTGCTGATAAGTCCGCGGCTGTGGCTGCGGATGAATCCTAATCTGGACATCGACGGCGCAAGCCCCGTACTCGTCGACGATCAACGGGTTGATTTCCAGCTCGCAGATGTCGGCCATTTCACTGACCAGAGTCGATACATTCAACATCACCTCGATCAGCGCATTGCGATTGGCGGCCGGCAAATGACGAAATTGCTGCAGATATCGTCCGGCCTTACTGCCGGCAATCATTTGTTCGATCATGTAGCGATTCAGCGGCGGCAACGCCACCACCTTATCCTGCAAGATTTCCACCAGTGTACCGCCCATGCCCAGGCTGACGGCAGGACCGAATACCGGGTCGGTCAACATGCCAAGCATCAGCTCCCGCCCGCTGGAAGATCGCACCATGCTTTCCAGATTGATATTGATGTCGCTCAGCCGGGGATAGCGTCGCGCCAACATTTGCCTCAAATCGTGATAATGGAAAGCCAAATCCTGGGCATTATGGATAGGCAAGCGTACGCCGCCGATATCGGTTTTATGGCGGATTTCCGGCGTATCGACTTTCAACACCTGCGGAAACGGCAATTGCGAGGAATAATGCAAGGCCTGCTCTAACGTTTGCGTCGGCCACGTCTGGTTGACCGGAATGTGGAAAGCCGCCAGAACCTGTTTCGATTCAAACACATTCAGTTGCTGGCGCCCTTGCTGGCGCACGCTGGCGATAATGGCGAACACCTTGTCCCGGTCCGGTTCGGATTTTTGCGCCTCCGGCAACGGAATCTGTTTCAGCAATATCTGATTGCGGCGGTACTGGGTCAGAAAGGAAAACGCATCGACCGCGGCTTCCGGGGTATTGAAATGGGCGACATGGCTATCGGCGAACAATTCCCTGCCCTGGCGCACTTTTTCGCCGCCGGTCCAGGAGGCCAGCACGGGTTTATTAACGCATCTCGCTTCGTCGATGATGGCGCCGGCAATTTCGGTCGGCTCGGTCAATGCCTGCGGGGTGACGATATTCAACACGCCGTCCACGGCGCTGTCGGCCAGACACTGGCGCAAGGAGCGACGAAACCGTTCGGCGCTCGCATCGCCTAACAGGTTCAACGGGTTATCAACGACGCACGCGGCCGGCAAATGCCGTTGCAACGCCTGCACGCTGCCGGGCGACAATCTGGCGACCTTGATGCCGGCTTTTTCGGCTTGGTCGGCGCACATGATGCCCGGCCCGCCGGCATTGGTAATGATGGCCAGGCGATTATCGACGATACGGTAATTATGGGTCAGGATACGCGCCGCCGAAAACAATTGAGCGATGCTGTTGACCCTGACCACACCCGCGCGGGCGATCGCCGCGTCGAAGACATCGTCGCCGCCGACGATCCTGCCGGTATGCGACATCACCGCCTGGGCGCTGGCCCGATAGCGTCCGGACTTAATCAAGACGATCGGCTTGATACCGGCGGCGGCCTTCAAACCGCTGAGAAAGCGACGGGCGTTATGCACGCTTTCCACATACATGACGATGCTGCGGGTACGGCTGTCGATGCTGAGAAAATCCAGCACTTCGCCAAAATCGATATCCTCGGCGTCGCCGATGGAAATAACGGTGGAGAAACCGATGTCTTGCGTTTTGGCCCAATCGATGATCGCGCTGCAAACGGCGCCGGATTGCGACAACAAGGCGAGACTGCCCGGCTTGATCGTGTCGTTACTGTAGGTCAGATTGAAATTGCGTTCGGGCCTGGCCAGGCCATAGCAATTGGGCCCCATGATACGGATGCCGTTACGGTGCGCCAGTTCCAGCATCTCTTGCTTCAGCGACGGAGTATCGATCTCGGGCAGTTGAAAACTGCAGCAAACCACCACCGAGCGGATATTGCGTTCGACGCATTGCCGCAACAACGACAATACCGTATGCGCAGGTGTCGCGATGACGACCAGTTCGACCAGATCGGGAATGGCGTTAATATCGGCATAGGCGGGATTACCTAGGATGGTGGTATGACGGTGGTTGACCAAGTGGATACGTCCTTGATATCCGGCCTGGCGTAAATTGTTATATAAATGGAACCCGACACTATCGGGACGTTCCGATGCTCCGACAATGGCCACCGATTTAGGCTGAAAAAAACCACTCAGATAATGCGGCCCCACATTTCCTCCTGCCCGAAAGTCGTTTGACTTCAGCTTAGCTTAAGAATGTCACTTTACCATGGTTGGTGTGAAAGTCATTATCAACTCGAATCGAGGCATCATTATGAAAAAAACAGCACTATTAATGACATCTACCCTACTCCTCGCCTTATTGACCGCCTGCGACCAAAAACAAGAGGCAGCCGAGGAATCCGCATCCAGTTCCGAACCGGCCGCAACAGCGGTAGCACCGTCACCGGCGCCCATGGCGCAGCCATCTTCTCCCACTCAGCAAACGCTCGAGCAAGCCGGAAAGGCGGTATCAGAAACGGCGCAATCCGCCAGTGAAAGCATCGGCGAAAGCGTGGATGCCGCGAAGGAGCAAGTCAAACAAACCATGGACACGGTGACCGAATCGGTCGTCGACACAGCCGAGGAAACAAAGGCAAAAACCGAAAGTGCGCTCACCGAGACCCAAAAAAGCCTAGAGCAGGCCATAGAGAGCGGCCCGAAAAGCGAATAAACGAGCCAAATCGACTCAACCGATTGTCGAAAAAAATGGGTTAGCCGGCATTACGTCCGGCTTTCCTCTTGAAATGCCGATCGCAGCGGAATTTAGCCGAGAATATCGAGCGGGAAGACAGTGGTATATCAAATCAATTATGATGGTTTAGACCAAGCTTCATGAGCCAACAAAGCCTCCAGGTTTCTTCTCAATTCGGCCAGTTCCCTGGACTTAAAAGAATTTTTAGTTTTCTGCAAGACAGAGACTGTTTCCTGCAAGGCCTCGATCAGACGCTGCGGTCTATGGCACCCCATCGTCAAGCATGCATCTCCGGATAATTTTTTATCATCTTTTAAGGCATTCAAACTTCTGTGTAGATCGATGACCGATTTGGTAATCGTCAACTAATTGCTGTTCATGAAATCGTTCAAGGTATAGGACGATTTATTTTTTGCCCGAGAACTTTCCATCTGAAATGTTTGCAAGGTGTTTTCCAACTCTCGGCATTTATTTTCGATCAACGCACGGGCTCGGCTAGGTGCCGTGAATTGACCGATGGCCTTATCGACATGCTTGAATAATTCCTCGCAGACAAAAGGCTTGACCAGATAGGCCGACACCGAAAGATTCACGGCATCGATGGCCGTATGAACGTTAGGATAGCCCGTCACTAGAATCACGGCCATCGACTCTTCTTGTTCGGCAATCTCTTTGATCAACGCCAAATCATGGTTGCCGGGCATCTTGATATCCGCAATCAGCAGATCGAAACGTTCGCTTTGCAACAGACTCAAAGCCTTGTGTGCATCGCTGGCGCATTGGCAGCTGTAGCCTTGGAGACGTAATAAATCGGCAGTCGATTCCAGAAAGGTCGTCTCGTCGTCCGCGATTAAAATGTTGCCTGTCTTTTCCATGATGAAATCATTTATTTTTATAGTAATCAAGAGGGATAGTTAATTCGCTGATTAGCCCGCCGGTCATCTTATTCGTCAGCTTCATTTCGCCATGCATCAGCTTGACGAAATTATCGACGATGGTGAGACCTAGTCCAAGACTGCACGACTGGCTATCGGACTTTGTGGAATAAAAAGGTTCGAATAATTTTTCCAGTTGCTCATCGGTAATGAAAGTTCCTTCGTTTTCGATCATGACATAAAGCTCGGCATTCCGTCTCTGCGCATCTATTTTGATCGTCGATTGACCGGGCGAATGATCGACCGCATTCTTAATCAAATTGAACAATATTTGCCGGACCAAATTCTCTTGCAACTTGACGTAACATGTCTTGTCCGCCGAGATATGATCGATGTTTACCTGTTTTTTTCCCAATGTGCTCAATAGGATGATTTCCTCGATCATCATGTTGCAATCGAACTCGCGCGCCCGGGCATCTTCCTGTTTATACAACGAATAAAGCTGCTTGGTAATCAGGCTGATCCGGTCAATTTCCTTGTCGATCAAGTCTACATAACGAAAGAACTTGTGAGTGTCGGGAATTGCGCTTTTCAACAATTGAAAGGAGTTTTTGATGCCGGCCAAGGGATTATTGATCTCATGCGCCACCCAGGCAGCCATGCGGCCAATGGCGACTGATTTTCGTTGCTCGCTGCGTTGTTGTTCCAACAGCTTGATTTTTTCGGTATGGTCTTTTAATTGCTGTTCGAGTTCTTCCGACGCATTGACCATAGTGCTGACATCTTCCTGGATCGCGACGAAATGGGTGGTTTCGTCGTTGCAGTTTTTGATCGGAGCAATAGATTCTTTGACCCAGAAATGCTGTCCGTTTTTCTTCTTGTTGCGTATCGTGCCATACCATTTTTTGCCGGCCGTAATAGTATTCCAAAGGTCGGCATAAATCGAAACTTCGGTACAGCCTGAAGAAAATATCCTTGGCGTATGGCCCAACACTTCCTGTTCGCTGAAGCCGGTAATTTCCAAGAGTTTGGAGTTAGCGTACTCGATGGTGCCTTTGGTATTGGTAATGAAGATGGGACAAGGGCTCTGTTCCACCGCGCTACTCAATATATGCAATTGTTCATGCGTCTTAACGATGTCGCTGACATCCATGAGTGAACCGATTACTTGCACGATTTCGCCATTCCTCCCCCTCTGTACGACCAATCTTTCATGCAGCCAGCGGTACTCGCCATTCTTATGCAGACAGCGATATTGGTTGTTAACGGCATTCTGGCTCTGGCAAAGACCATAACTTTCCATCACGTTGGCGACATCCTCCGGATGCACCCGACTCATCCAAAGCTTAGGGTCGACGAGATATTCCCGAACCGTAAACCCCGTGATTTTTTCGATAGCGGCACTGATAAAAGCCAGATGTAAATGGCAATTCGGGTCGGTAAAAAACGAGGGGGAGTCGTTATCCTCTCTCGGCGACAAAATGTAGATAGCCGTCGGACTGACATTGATAACAGCCCTCAAATGGGTTTCTTTGTTGCGATATTCCGATTCAACTTTATTTCTCACCATGATTTCTGCGCCAAGGGCTGATAACGTTGTTGCGTTTTGCATAATTTTGTGTAAATAGACTTCGATAAAATGTAAGTGTTATGACCATAAGCCCCTTATATGGCTAAATGAAATAAGCGCACGCCTCGTCGCTAACTCACTGCAAAGCCTCCCTTCATTCTTGCAGACATGTTCTCTTACATAAAATTTCCATCTATAACAGAAATCCTTAATTTCAACAACAAAGAAAGGGTTTTACTCGCTACGATCTTGCTCCGACTTGTTTGCCGATCTCGGAAAAAACCCATTAACGCGGACAACATTATCTGAAAAAGGCAATATAAGTGTGCTTCCGAGCTGAACGGCAAACACAAACCCTATAAGCCAGCTGACGAAAAGCCCGTTAAGCCCTGTTATATGAAGGTTTGCGCTTGAAATGCATTAAACGCCGGGAGATAGAAAAGAAAGGATTTAAATTAGGCAACACAGACCAAAAAAATTGCCGCATACCATTACCGCACTAGTTTATAGCTGTTGCCGATGTTAAGGAAATGTGATTAATTCAGTATTTCCTGGAATGCAGGGACGCACGACGCTGAGAAATTCAGGACGAATTTATTCAGCACTTCCTTGAATTTAGCGGCCTTTTTAATAAAAAAGCAGATTGAAAACTTCCATGGCGGTCACATTTATTGCATGTAACACTAAACAACCACCCGCTCAAGCGGGTGGGTTCCAATAACGGACTGAAAGTCCGGATACGCGTCGACTAAACGACGCGTCTTAGTCGGGCTCCATCTTGAAATTATCGTTTGGATTAGGTTCAAAGTGATGCTCCAAATATTGCTTTATCATCTCATCAGTCATTTGCCCCACTGTGGCGCAAAAATAACCGCGGGCTCAAAAATGTCGACCCCAATATCGCTTTTTCAAGTGCGGGAACTCTTCGAACAGATAGCTCGAAGTTCGTCCCTTGATTCGCCTCATGATTTCGCTTGGGGCCATAGTCGGCGGCGCACTCACCAAAATGTGCACATGATCTTTGCTCACGACACCTTTGATAATCCGTATCTCAAAGGCTTCGCATGTCTGCCGCACCAAGTCTCTCACTCGTTCGGCTATTTCATCCTTCAGCACTTTATAACGATACTTCGTAACCCAAACAAAATGATACTCAATTTGGTAAACCGTATGGCTGCCGTATCTATAGTCCATCGCCACCTCCTTGGGCAAATTATCGCAGCTAAAGCTGACCGGCTAAAGCCGGTGGTTTAAACCTTATGATGGATAATTAACCAAGTGTTTTAGTATGCTATAAATTGAATCGAATCAAAACTTTCTGGTTGTTGTCGGCGTAAACACCGGACAACGAACCGAAACCAGTGTGGACTGGTTTCAAACCTTGTCGGATTGGATAACAGGCCAATCAGTCGAAGGCACACAGACATCTCTTCGAGCCCGTATCTCGAGTTGATGTCTGTGTGCCTTTTTTTTTTGGCCGAATTTTAGGAATGCATTCGTGGGAGATTGCTAAGGCGGTCGATGCGCCGAGGAAACATCTCATTAACGGATGTTTCCGCAAACAAACTTAAAACCATAACCAAAGAGGGCAAACGATGTACTTGGAAATACTAAAATCGATCATGAACCAATTGAAACACAGCGCCGCAGATATCGAAATCGAAGCATCGGAAATCGTAACAACGGACGGGCTGTCAATGGCCGCTTTGCTGCCCGAGGGTTTCAACGAAGACCGCGTCGGCCCCATGTGCGCGGGAGCATTTGCCTTCGGACAAGGAATCGCCGAAGAATTAGATTTAGGCGAATTGGGACAAATCATCATTAAGGGGAGCAAATGCTCCACGCTGATCAACGTTGCCGGCGATCAAACCATCCTGACGATGAAGGTGAAATCGGACGCTTCAATGGATAATGTCAGTCGAGCCGTTAACAGTGCGGCGGAGAAAATCAGGCTGAAGTCCCTATGACATTTTCACCCCTCAAACCATAAACAATCCACTCACAAGAGTATGACGTTCATGCGATACCAGACTTGCGCCATAAGGATTACTGATATCAAGGTTCCGAAGTGCCACGGCATTCAAACATCGAGTTCGCTCGAACTCGGTGTTTCATTGACCATTATTACAGCACCATAAGGCATGTCCGACATCTGCCTTAAGGGTTGCGAAGACTCGGAAGCGCGAGCCAAGAGATCGGATTTACTCAATGAGAAGATGGCATCGAATAACAATGTCTACACACTAATTGCTGGCAGCGCCAGGGTCATAAATCTACCGGCCGGCATCTTTGCCGGGTGATAAAACTAATAAAGGTACTTAACTATGAGAGACATACAGCAGATTACGGCGGAAATTTTTGCATCGATGCCGAGTGAAACACGATTTAGTCAAACGGATGCCGCTTTGATCAAACAACACAAAGAACTGCTGCTGGGATTGGAGGATGATTTAACCAAAGGTTTTTACGACACGCTCTACAGCCATCAACAAACCTTGGAAATTCTCCAGCAGGAAGATCGGTCCAAGCGAGAAAACGTCTTGCGTTCGTGGTGGCAAAAGACCATCACCAGTGACTTTGACGACACGTATTGGGAATGGCAAGTATTCGTCGGCTTAGTTCATATCAAGCAAAAAGTCAGTAACCCGATGATGATCTCGATGTGGGGCTGGATATTGACCGCATTACGCAGTTTGCTCAAGGAACATCTAAACCAACCGGATCTGGATACACTCATGGTGGCCTTCGAAAGGTTGGCCGCCACCATTCAGGCTTTAACGGCGGAAAGCTTTTTGTCGAATTATGTTCAAGCGATTGAGCAAGCGACCGGTTTCAATAATAAATTGATAGACAGAATGGTGAATCTGCAAATTGACGGTCTGATAGCCAAGAGAGCCTGATGTTCAACACCTGCACGCCCCTTCTTCCACCTGTTAGAAGCCGCTACCATGTACGGCTACATTTCGAAGCCGGTAAAATCGCGTACTTCATGCCAACAATCTCAATCTTGAGCGGGCGGCAGGTTGACATAACGGAACAAGACGATAAATCAATTGCGGCATTGATGACTGTCGAAAACTTCAAGCCATTGCTTCATTCGGCTACGCTCGGCGATTCTTTATATAAGTTGATTAAGTATGTTCGATGACAACTTCCTACCCCATGGTTATTGTCTAAATTGGCAAGATGAATTGATTTGGCTGTACACCATTTTTAACGGCCTGATCGCCCTGGCCTATTTCTCCATCCCCCTGGCCTTGCTCCATTATGTCAAGGCGCGCAAGGATTTATATTTTCCTTGGATCTTTATATTATTCGGCCTGTTTATCCTGGCCTGCGGCTCTTCCCACATTCTTCATATTTTATCCCTTTGGCAACCCAACTACAGATTGCAAATCGTCATCGACGGCATCACCGCCGTCATTTCCATCGTCACGGCATTCGCCCTATGGAAACAGATGCCACAGATTTTAAGCATTCCCAGCCCAGCGCAACTGACCGACCTCAATCGGAATCTGAACGATGAAATCACGCTTCGCATCCAAACCGAACAGGATCTTCGCAAGAGCCAGAGTCGACTGGAACAACGAGTCAACGAACGAACTCATCAGCTCAACCAAGCCAATGAACTGTTGAATGAAAGCCAAAAGCGATTGAGCACCATTATCCATCATGTGCATGCCGTGATCTGGAGCATGGATGAAAACCGGCAAATCACCTTCGTTTCCGATTACATCAGACAACTACTCGGTTACTCGCCCTCGGAACTGTACGACCACCAATCCTGTCTGCAAAAGATTCATAAACGTGATCATTTTAAATTGATCCGTGCTATCTCCAAGGCATTAACCCAGCAGACCCCGAGCCATATTAAATGCCGCATTCGGCATCTCGAGAGCGGTTGGCGTTGGGCATGTATCAGCATCGCACCGGTCAAATTCAAACAAGAGATTTTACAGATCGTCGGCTTCGTCCATGACGCGCATCAGGATTATTTACAACAAAAGCAAGTCCGGGTCATGAATAAGCAACTGGATCGAAGAGTCAAACAAGCCATCGCCGAAAACTTGAAACAGGAAAAAGTGATCGCCAGCCAAGCCCGCTTTGCTGCGATGGGTGAAATGGTTGCCAATATCGCTCATCAATGGCGCCAACCGCTCAATTCCTTGGGTCTGATTCTGGAAGATATTCAAGACGCTTATCGGCATGATGAATTGGACGGAGATTATTTGAGCCAGTCTATCAACAAGGCACTGCAGAAGATCGAACGCATGTCTTCAACTATCGATTTGTTTCAATCGCGCTTGGGCGGCAAAATCAATAAGACCTATTTTCCGGTTGTCGACGTCATCAACGACACCGTCGAACTGATCCAGGATTACCTGACCAGTAAAGGCATCTCGCTGTCGGTTGAGGCCCGAATCCAAACTTACGCCTATGGCTCGCCGGACGAACTGAGCCAGGTTTTGCAGAATCTCGTCGCCAATGCCCGGGACGCCATTTTGGATAACGATCGTTTGGACAAGAAAATCCATATCACGTTATCCGCCATTGCCGAGCAAGCCGTGATCGAAATTACCGATAGCGGCGGCGGCATTGCCCCTGCTATAAAAAACAAGATCTTCGATCCGTTTTTTTCCAGTAAAAACAGCGGCCGCGGCATCGGTTTGTACATGGTCAAACAACTGGTCGAACAAAGCCTGGAAGGCAGTATTACCTTGGAAAATCATGACCAAGGCACCAAAGCCACGATTACCCTGCCGAATAGGATCGTATAAAATGTCTAATCAAAACAATACGAAACCCCATGCCATGAAAATTCTGCTGGTCGATGACGAAACCGATACGCTGGAGGTCATGGGACGCTATCTAATGCGGCAAAAATTCGAAACGATCTTGACCAGTAACGAAGAGGAAGCGCTAATCCAGTTTGACAATAATCGGCCCGACGTCGTCGTCTCCGATTTATGCCTGGGGCAAGGCAACGGATTATCACTGTACAAAAGGATTTTAGCCAAAAACGTCGATGTCCCGTTTATTCTGGTTTCCGCCTATGCCGATAAAGAAAGCCTGCTGCAGGCATTCGAGCTAGGCATAGACATGGTCCTACCCAAACCGGTACGCATGCATGATTTAATGAAAAACATTAGCGAAGTGCGTAAGGAAAGCGCCAAAATCATGAGGATCGAGCAGCAGTTGCATGAACTCAGTCAGCTATACAGCCAATCACAACACTATTTGCAACACATCGAAAACCGGGCCCGCCGCCTGCTCACGCCGATCCGTGATTTGAGTAACAATGTGAAATATTTTTCCAAACCGGCCGGCTCCGTGAGCGGTGACTTGTTCTCCGAATACAATGATTCGAACGGCCTGCATTATCTATTTTTGGCCGATTCGGCGGGACACGGCGTCGATGCGGCGATGCCCGCCTTGTTTGTTCCCTCGCGCTTTACCGAGCTGGCCAGAAAAAAAATGGCGATCCAATTCATCGCCAGCGAATTGAATGAAGAAATCTATAAACTGAAGCTAAACGATTTTTTCGTCACGATTACGTTAGTCTGTTTCAACCGCATTCAAAACAAATTGCAAGTCATCAACTGCGGCAATCCGGCCGCCTTGCTGATCGACCAGAACGGAAAGCTGTTGGCGAAGTTCGATTCCAGTGAAATACCGCTGGGCATCCTGCCTGCGGTCAAGTTTCATCCGCAAGTAGAGGAATTCGACATCAAGCAACTCTGTAATTTGTATTGCTATACTGATGGCCTGGTCGACCTTGAGAATGATCACGGTAAATCGCTAGGCCAGGATTATATCGAAGAACAATTAAGCGCCATCAATAATCAATTCCGTTTCGATGAATTGTTGACACAGCTGAGCGATGGCATAGAACGCAACAAAGACGATATCACCATGTTGGATCTTGCGCTGGCCCCGGAAGCGAAATATTCCGAGCTAGCAACCCCGCAGTTCGAAAAGGATGAACCAACCAATATATTGTCCGAAGCAAAAATTCTCTTCATTCAGGATGAAGATAAGAGCAAGTCGGTCTTTAGCGCCTATTTGAAACGCCGCGTCGGTCATTTGTTCTATACCCATTCTCATCCCGAAGCCGTTTGTTTATTCAATGAATTCAAACCGGACCTTATCCTGCTGGATATCGATCTGGCGCGTCCGGAGGGCATGGCCTTGATCAAAATCTTCCGGAAAAACAGTCTGACCACACCGATCGTAATCTTTGATTTGCAGGAAAATAAAATCAAACAGATGTCAGAGTTACTCAGCTACCGTATCGATTCCGTCATCAACCGACAGGATAAATACAATTATGTGCTAGACAAATTGAAAAATACGTTAATAGAGAACAACTCGTTACAAAAACAACTACTCTCCGGCCTGGCATTCCAATATTCGGACAACGCGATGCTCATCACCGACGGACAGATGAAAATCTTGACCGTCAATGAAGCATTTACCGACATTACCGGCTATGCGGAAGTCGAGGTCATCGGCCGCACGCCAAGAGTCCTCAGTTCCGGCCGCCATGGACCTGGATTTTACAAACGAATGTGGAACAGCTTAATTAAGCAGCAGCAATGGAGCGGTGAAATCTGGAACCGGCGCAAGAATGGGGAAATTTACCTCGAGTGGTTGAGTATCAATGCCGTCAAGGACGAGAAAGGCGTTATGCAATATTTCATCGCCAATTTCCAGGACATAACGCTGCGTAAGAAAAAAGAACGTCGCATCAATTTTCTCGCTTACAACGACTCCCTGACCGGTTTGTCCAACCGCTCGCAATTCTACGAGCGTTTATCGCAATGGTTGTTGCTGGCAAAACGTAACCAGCGTTTATTTGCCGTTTTATTAATCGATCTCGACCATTTCAAGGACGTCAACGATACCCTCGGCCACGACTCAGGCGACAAACTGCTGCAGCAAGTCGCCAAGCGCATGAAGCACTGCTTACGAAAATCCGATCTGGTGGCTCGCCTCGGCGGGGATGAATTTGCCGTGTTGTTGGCGGAACCGCATACAAAATCGAATGTCGCGGAAATAGCGAAAAAGCTGGCCAATGAAATCGCCTGCCCTTTCCAGGTCGATGGCAATAAGTTACGCATCAGTTGCTCGATCGGTATCACTTGTTTTCCCGATGACGGAGACACCTTGGAAACGCTGATAAAAAACGCCGATATCGCCATGTATCAGGCCAAGAAAAACGGCCGTGCGAACTTTGAATTCTTTAAATTGGAATTGAACGAGCAATTAAGGCATAAAACGGAAATCCGCGATTCGCTTTTTAATGCAACCAAAAACAACGAGTTAGAACTACATCTGCAACCCAAAATCGACATCGGTCGCAATCGCTTAATCGGCGCAGAAGCCTTGATTCGTTGGCAACATCCGCAACAGGGTTTGCTGATGCCGGATGACTTTATCGATATCGCCGAAGAATCCGGCCAAATCATTCCGATCGGCGAATGGATCATCGAGGAAACCTGTTGCCTGTTGGAATCCCTAAGAGACAAAGGATGGCAATTTCCGATCGCGATCAATGTTTCCCCAGTGCAGTTCCTGCGGGACGATTTTTCCAAAATATTGGCGAAAAAACGGGAAGAGTTTGCAATACCGGCCGACCTTATCGAAATCGAAATCACCGAGTCACTGTTACTGCATAATCAAAACTCGATCATCAAACAACTCAACGCTATCAAGAACATGAGACATAAGATAGCGATCGACGATTTCGGCATAGGCTATTCCAGCTTGAGCTATCTGAAACGTTTTCCCATCGACATTCTAAAGATTGACCGCTCGTTCATGCCTTCGCTGATCGACGAAACCAATGAGAATCGCACACTCACGATCGCCATCATCGAAATGGCCAAGGCGCTTGGCCTCGACATCATCGCGGAAGGGGTGGAAAGCCAGGAACAATGTCGCTTTCTATTGGAACACGGCTGTTCATTGGCCCAAGGATTCATATTCAGCAAAGCCCTGGATTATGCGGCTTTTATCCAATACCTCGAAGGACAATCTAGCGAGGATTGCCCCAGAGATGCCCTTCACTAATGCAAGACCGACCAGGGTCGCTGAAAGCTGCCACTCAAAAAGGCCGGGCTTCATTGCCCGGCTTGCAAGAAGCTTTCACAATGACGCTTACCTTCCTCCCCTTTCCATCGGCGAATCGACGATCTCGTCGACTTCTTCTTGGCTCAGCACTTGCGCCTCGTAGACCAAGCCTTCATCCTCGATCTTACCGACAAAGGCCCTTAAATGGTTACGCGACCCTTTCAAGAGGTTTTCATAGACGGTGATAATGTCTTCATGATCCATCATGTCGATGGCTTCCTGTATGTCGCGCATATCAACCTCTTCGATCAAGGCGCCGACGTAAAGCGCCGCCATGCGGGATGTGTCGCCGCGTTCAATCAACTGGTCGAATAATTGTTGCAAATCGGTATTGGTAAACAGGCCGATTCCATCGATGACCGGATCGGGCAAATCGTATTTTTCCAACAACGACTGGATCGCATCCATATGCGATTGTTCGGAATCGGCAATATTGTTGAATACCTCATCCTGCCAGAATTGATAAAACGTTAAATACACATCCCTGGCCATTTTCTCCTCTTCCCGCATAAACAGTAGCGACTCCGCTTCGGCGGCACTCAACGGTTGATTGCCGCCAGCCTTTTTTTGTCCGCTGTAGGCGGGACCAGCTGCAAAAGACAGTACCAATGCGACTAGTAAACCAACGATTGACCATTGAACCTTAGACATAACCATTCCTCATAACAGATTAAGAATATTCAAATAAGTTACACTACTTTTCATAAAACATCATTAGAACATACTGATTTAGCGATATTCTTCACGTTTTTTTATTCCTAGCGGATTTCAAGAACAGAAAGTTTACTCCCGCAATACAGGGCTAGGTCTGAAATCGTTGCCGCTATTAGTCTGTGGGAGTAAACTGCAACTACCGCAATTGAAGTGGATTACACGGTTATGTTATTCACACGATATATTCGGTTTGGCTTGTTGATGCTGTTGATTGTCACGGCAACCGTTCATGGTGAAACTGAATCGAATCAGACGACCACGCAAGCGGTCATTATTCAATTAGATATTCACGACGTGATTGGACCGGCGACGGCCGATTATTTCGAACGTAACCTGCAAAAAGCCATCGATGGCAAGGCCATGGCCGTTTTGCTGCAAATGGATACGCCGGGCGGTTTGGACGTTTCGATGCGGCAAATCATCAAGCAAATAATTTCCTCCCCTATTCCTGTGATCAGTTATGTCGCTCCTGGCGGCGCACGCGCCGCCAGCGCCGGCACTTACATTCTGTATGCCAGCCACATCGCCGCGATGGCTCCGGCCACCAATCTGGGGGCCGCCACACCGGTGCAAATCGGCGGTTTCGGCAGTCTAGGCGACGACAAGGAGAACGGTAATAACAAGGAAGGCAACAAAAAACCGTTGGACGACCCGATGTCGCACAAAATGGTCAACGACGCGGCCGCCTATATTCGCGGCTTGGCCAAAATGCGCGGTCGCAATGAACAATGGGCAGAACAAGCGGTGCGCGAAGCCGCCAGTCTTTCCGCCGAAGAAGCGCTGAAACTGAATGTCATTGACATCCTGGCAAACGACGTCGACGACCTATTACGTCAACTCCAGGGAAGAAAAGTCAAGGTAAATAACCGGGAAATCACATTCGATACGTCCCGAGTCGTCATCAAAAAAATTCAACCCGACTGGCGCAGTGAATTTCTCGCCGTCATCACCAATCCGAGCATCGCTTATATCTTACTGATGGTCGGTATCTACGGACTGGTGTTCGAATTCTCCAATCCGGGTAGCATCGTGCCCGGCACGATAGGCGGAATTTGTCTGCTACTAGCCCTTTATGCCTTGCAGTTATTGCCGATCAACTATGCCGGCATGGCCCTGATTCTATTGGGAATCGGCTTGATGATCGCCGAAGCTTTCGTGCCCAGTATCGGCATTCTCGGCCTGGGCGGCGTGGTCGCCTTCGTCATCGGCTCGATCATTTTGATGGACACCGAGGTGCCGGGGTTCGGTATCGACCTGGGTTTGATCGCCGGATTCGCCCTGAGCAGCGCGGCCTTTTTCATCATTGCCATCGGTCTGCTGATCAAGTCCCGGCATAGACCGATCGTTAGCGGCAAAGAAGAAATGCTGGGCTGTGTCGGCGAGGCGCTGAGTGATTTCAGCGGTACCGGCATGATCCGGATTCACAGTGAAAATTGGCGAGCTCGATGTAGCCGGCCACTACATAAAAACGAGAAAGTTAAAGTCACGGCCATCGAGGGTTTGATGCTCCGCGTCGAACCGATACCACATGAGGAGGAAGAGTGATGTTTGCAAATTTCGGTTATATCTTTTTAAGTGTTTTGCTGGTCTTGTTGATCAGTTCCTTTCGCATCCTCAGGGAATACGAACGCGGCGTCATCTTTATGCTCGGTCGTTACTATAAGGTCAAGGGGCCGGGCTTCATCATCGTGATCCCGTTGATTCAACAAATGGAACGGGTCGATCTGCGCACCATCGTCATGGATGTGCCGACACAGGACGTCATTTCCCGCGACAACGTATCGGTCAAAGTCAACGCCGTGGTTTATTTCCGCGTCATTGAACCGGACAAGGCGATCATCCAGGTGGAGAATTTTTATGACGCAACCAGCCAGCTGGCACAAACCACGCTCCGTTCGGTGCTGGGGCAACATGAACTGGACGAAATGCTGGCGGAACGCGACCGTTTGAATATCGACATCCAGACCAATCTCGACCAGCAAACCGATGCCTGGGGCATCAAGGTCTCGAACGTCGAAATCAAACATGTGGATCTCGACGAAAGCATGATCAGGGCCATCGCCAAACAGGCGGAAGCGGAAAGGACGCGGCGCGCCAAAGTGATCCACGCCGACGGTGAAATGCAGGCGGCGGAAAAACTGCTGCAGGCCGCGCAAATGTTGGCGTTACAACCCGAGGCGATTCAGCTGCGTTATTTACAAACGCTGACCGAAATCGCCGGCGACAAATCCTCCACTATCGTCTTCCCTTTGGATATATTGAAGACACTGAAACAGTAAGGGTGTTAGCGTTGGTAGGTGCCGATCAACTGGACCTGGTCGATGATGTGGCCTTGCATGGCCTTTTCCAATTCGGCCTTGCTGGGTCGCTTCAGATCGGGCAACACCACATCCAATGCATACAGCTTATGGAAATAACGGTGACGACCTTTGGGTGGACAAGGCCCGCCATAACCGGTGCGCCGCCAATCGTTACTGCCCTGTAAAGTACCTGCGGGAAGATCGCCAGCAGCGACCGCCTCTGGCAAGCCGGTTGAAGTTGGCGGCAGGTTATACAACAGCCAATGCACCCAAGTCATTTTCGGCGCGGCGGGGTCGGGCGCATCGGGGTCGTCGACAATCAACACCAAACTTTGTGCACCTTCCGGCACACCGGACCAGTTCAAGGCAGGCGAAATATCCTCGCCGTCGCAAGTAAAGCGTTGGGGAATCTCATCCCGATCAGCGAAACCGGAAGCGCTTAGGGTAAAGGGCATGGCGGACACTCCTTCGGCAGAGTTGACAACCGAATGATAAAAAGTAGCGCAAAAGAGTAGCACGAATAACCGACACGAGGCCAATAAGTTAACGTTTTTCATTTCAATTCACCTCAACGAACTCACCAATCCGAACAAAGGAGTAACATAAACTTAACTATCGTGGCAAGCAAGAAACGATTACCAATTTTAAGTTTGGTTCACATCAACCCGCTTCTATTCTCTCCTGTCTTACCAAGTGTCGAAATGACCTAATTACCCTTTACTCATTTAATGAAAATTAAAGCTTAAAATATTATAATAGTTTCGATTTTTGGCGGCTTATCTTATTCGCACAGCTTGCTTCTTTTCAGACAGTAATTCCGTTCCTAAAGCCTATAAATTATATTGGAGAATGATTGTTGGAAATCTCAGTTGTCGTTCCGGTTTTTAATGAAGCCGAGAACATTGAACCTCTTTTGCATGAAATCGTCGACGCAATGGGGCCATCCTCAACCTATGAAATCATTTATATCGATGACGGCAGTAATGATCAAAGTCCACAAATTTTACAACAGGCGGCGCAACGGATAACCAATTTACGGGTGTTGCGTCACCGGCAAAGCCGCGGCCAAAGCGCTGCAATCCACAGTGGCGTCATGGCAGCCAGATACAACATTATCGCCACGCTGGACGGCGATGGCCAAAACGACCCCGCTGACATTCCGCGTTTGTGGCAAGTTTTCCAACAGCAACGCAGCGAAAACCCCTCGCTTTGGATGATCGCCGGATGGCGCAAACAACGTAACGATAGTGCCTGGCGGCGCATCAGCTCCAAAATCGCCAATAGCGTCCGTTCCACGCTACTACACGATAACACGCCCGATACCGGTTGTGGATTGAAATTATTTCTGCGCGACCAGTTCTTATTGTTGCCTTATTTCAATCACATGCACCGTTTTTTGCCGGCTTTGATGATACGCAACGGCGGCCAGGTCATCTCGGAAAGCGTCAATCACCGTGGACGCACCAATGGCCAATCGAAGTATGGCACACTAGACCGCCTGCTAGCGGGGATCATCGATTTACTCGGCGTGATGTGGTTAAACCACCGCGCGAAAAACGCCGAGGTAGAGGTAATAGGCAATGACTGAAGAAATGATTTGGATTTCCATAGGGTTCTTGGGGCAAGGCCTCTTTTCCGCCCGCTTTCTGGTGCAATGGTTGAAGAGCGAACGGGCCAAACGCAGCATCATCCCACACGCGTTTTGGTACTTCAGCATCGCCGGCGGACTCACCCTGCTGATTTATGCAATACATCGCATGGACCCGGTCTTTATCGTCGGCCAAGCCAGTGGATTGCTCATTTATTCACGCAATTTGTATTTCATCCAGCGGGAAAAAAAACGCCTGCAAGTGGAATGATAATGTCCTCACCTGAGTGACCGGGCATTGCACCCGGTCTCAATTGTTCGAAAGGACCCGATAATACAGAGTGTTGCCAACTAAATAATCCTTAAAACCTCCGGCAAACACCGACAAGATTAAGTTTTTAACCTTGATCTTGTCGCCCCCCTAATATATTCGCCTTTAGTGCTCAATCCCGCCAACTCGGATATGCCACTTTCCTCTATCGGTAATACCAACGCACTGTAATGATTGAGGCAGGTATCAGGCGGCCAGCGGTCGTGTTGTTCAATAACCGCTTTCCCTTTGAGCAACAATCGAACCCGACTAGCCGACGATGGACTGCCGATATACAGAACCAGTTTCGCTTCAATATTATGACTGCAACGCAAAAACTGATTTCAAATGGAATAAGATAGCTTAGACATTGACATAGGGTGAACCAGCAATCAGCAATCGACTACAAACTGCTGAGGGATAGTCATTGATTGTCGAAGATGAGTATCACCGTCGTTCCCTGGCCGGGAACACTGTCGATGGATAACCGCCAATGATAGTACGCGCAAATACGCTGTACCAATGAAAGACCCAAGCCCTGTCCATCGCTTCCCCTGCCTTTGTAGCCTCTTTCAAAGATATGTTCCATATTTTTTTGCGCAATACCTTGGCCGGAATCGGCAATTTTCAACATCCTATCCGTGACCTCGAAACCGATCCCCCCTTCTCTAGTGTAGGAAAAGGCATTCTTGATGACATTGCCGAGAACAATGGAAACCATGGCTCTTGGCGCTCGAATCAATGGGCGGGAAGTAATTTTTTTATAAATTGTCACGGTAGATGGACGCATTGACTCATAATCGTCCAGCAATTGTTCCAACACATTAACGAGATCGGTGATTTCCTCCATTCGCGCGGAACTTTCCGGTTCTCGCGATAAAATCAACAAAACCTGCAAACGCTCGCTCATTTCATTGGCCGCCCTCTCGATTCGCCGCAGTCTCGTTTCAAAATCTTCCGGCAAATCTTGCCGTAACAACAACGATTCCGTTGCGGTTTTGATAATCGTCAACGGCGTTCTCAATTCATGACTGGCATTGGCGGTAAACTCCCGTTCCCGTTCAATCAGGTTTTTGATCCTATTAACATACGTGTCGAATTCGGAAGCCAAAAATCCAACCTCGTCCTGGGCATAATTTTTTACTTCTATCGCCTCCCCATTGTTTAAATCGAGTGCCTTGACCTCATCGGCCAACGTCATGACAGGCCTCAACACTCTTTTGGAAAACCACAAACCATAAGCGGTTGCGGCCCAAACGATCAAGGCACCGCCGGCAGCCAGAAAAACGATCAAATTGATTTCCAGCGACTCCAACGCCTGATCGTTATAGAGAATGTAATAGCGCGCACCATTTTGTTCGGCAATTCCGACATCATGCATACTGCCCCGAAACACGACGTCATAGGTACCGGGCGGATAGGCCGATAAAAAATCGAGAAATTCGACGGGATGATCGGCATCGATCTTATAGGTCTGCCAATGCTTGGCAAATTGTTGGGTCAACGCCGGGTTGCGCCGATTACTTTCGATAAAATGGTCCAGCTCTTCCAACAGAAAATTATCCATGAACTGTCTTTCCAGCATATCGAAGGAAACGACAAAGAACAGGACAACGAGCAGACTGATCAAAAACCCCAGTAATGGATAGGTTAAAAAAATCCGGTAACGGATATTAAGACGATAAGGCATGCCTGCACTGAAGCTTGTAACCGATGCCGCGCACTGTTTGCAATAAATTTTCCGTAAACGGTTTGTCGATGGCGCTACGTAAATGATGAATATGGACTTTTAACACATCGGCATCGGGCGGATTATCCCCCCAAATTGTAAAGGAGATTTCATTTTTGCTAACCACTTTCGGGCTGCGCCGCATCAGCAATTCCAATATTTGAAACTCAATCACCGTCAATTCTATTTCTTTGCCATCACGCTTGACCTGATGCGTTTCCAGGTTTAACTCCAAGTCGGCGCAACGTAGAATGGATGTTGTTTGCCGACCCCCTCCCCGTCTGGCCAATGCTTGAATTCGCATCTGCAATTCTTTCAACGCAAACGGCTTTACCAAATAATCATCCGCTCCATGCTCGAACCCCAACAACCGATCGTTCAACGTATCCCTAGCCGTTAACATCAACACAGGTTGCCATTTACCCGCATCATCCCGCAATCGCCGACACATTTCTAGACCGTCCATGCCCGGCAACCCCAGATCCAGAATCAGCACGTCGTAATCGTTGACCACGGCGAGGTGTAAACCGGTGATACCATCGAATGCGGTGTCCACCACATGACCTTGGGTTTCGAAAAAATCCGTCAATTCCAACAATAAGTCGCGATTGTCTTCAATAATCAACAAGCGCATGTTTATGAACAGAATTTGAATTGTACATGCTAATTATGACAATGATGGATGTCGAAAAATAGCAACATTTTGCCCCCTGTCGGCATGCCGAAATAACAGTTTCCCGGCTATCTCGGGCAATTTCCGATCAAACCGGATGATTAAATACGTTCCGGGATACGAAGCCTCCCATTCGGCGATACTATTTATCGGCTGAATAGGCTGCCGCAAGCGTGCGGCAAAATGATACTCGCCATGATATTTACCTTTATACAGTATTTTTCCACCCTGTTGTTGTATGCCCGCGAGCACTCGACTGGTATCGCTCACATCGTGTCGCTCGCCGGCAACCTGAAAATAACCGCCGGCAATGGTAAGAGAAACCACGGCCGTCAATAGGCTCAGTTTCGCAGTGGCCTCCAGTAAACTATTAGCCGGCTTTCGTGCCAACCCGACGGCAACCCCCAACAACACCAATAGCCATAATGGCGACAGTGCATGTAATATAGGCAACCAATCATATATTTCGTTCATCCCTGCAAAGACCAATCCTGCCAAGGCGAAAACGACAATGAGCCAAAACAGTACCCGGTGATATTTTTGCCACCCCTCCGCTTCCTCCGACAAGCGATCAATCAAACGCGCCAAGAGCAGAGCAATCGCCGGAAACAAAGGCAGCAAATAATGCACACGTTTGCCGCTAATCAGGCAGAAAACCAGGATTACCGGAACAATCCAGTACAGACAAAACTTAATCCCCCCATCCAAGGGTTTGACGTTCACAAACCCTCGCCACACTGGGGGCCAAAGTATCCACGGCAACAGCAATAACGGCATTAATTTGAAATACCACCACCAGGGTAACTGATGCGCAAACGACTTGACGATTCTGCCGCTGGTTTGCCCCCATAAAATGGCCCGCCCGTAGTCCTCGCCTCCATAATATGCAGCCGGCAACGCCCAACATAACGCCAATCCGATACCGAGCAATAATGCCCCGAAAATGGCGCCATACCATGTTACCCAGGTCATTCTTTTCGGCAAATCCCGTTGCCATAACGGCGCCATCAATACGATAAACAACAGGTGCAACAAAACCACCGGCCCCTTGCCTAAAATTCCCAAGGCGACCGTCATGGCCAGCATCAGCCACCGCCCCCACGTCAAGCCTCGGACCGCTATGGCATAAAGCAGATAGATCCCGAGCAAGACAAAAAAGCTCAGCATCACGTCGAACATCGTCAACGTGCTGCTAATCGCCCAGAAGAAAAAACCGAACAAGATGAATTGGCTTAATTGTGGAATCGCCGGTCGCCCAGGCCACAACAGCCCGGCCAAGCGCCCCATTAAAGCCATGCTTAATAAAGAAAAAGCCGGAGCAATCAAACGCGGCGTCCAGTCGTTGACGCCAAACAACAACCACCCTAAATGCATCAACCAGAAAAATAACGGCGGTTTATGGCTGTATGGCTCGCCGTTTAGATAAGGGACTAAAAAGTCGCCTCTCAACCACATTTCCCAAGCAACCGCGACATAGCGTGTTTCATCGATCGGCAATAACGGCCGAATGAATAAATCGATCACGAAAAAAGCGCTCGCCAACCAATAAGGCAAATATTTGTTTTGGATGATGCTCACCGTCTTGTGATCTATAAAACTTCCGCTAAAGTCGTTCATTTTAAGGCTTTTTTCCTTCATTGCTTAAACTATTCATCTATCTTCCGCTAGCCCAAAACACTTCAATCATTTTCAACATCGCTGTTTTTATAACCATGCCACATCGACCTAACCAGATTTTCACGATGAACGAAGCTTTCCAATAACACGCCCAACACATGCAGAACGACTAACAACAAGGTAAAATTGGCGCAAAATTCATGCGCTTCTTCCCACCAGTCCTCGTACTTCTGACTGACCATGCCCGCTAATGGTCCCGACCCTTGATCGGCGGCATAAACGACCAGGCCGCTCAACGTCGTCAGGAGTAAAAAAAACAGCAACAATACAATCATCCAGGCGCCGGCCGGATTATGGCCGAGGTAACGCCGGGCCTTGAACGCCATTACGTCCTTCAGGTAATGCCAGGCCGTAACGGGAGAACACAGAAAATCGGCAAAACGGGCGTAACGATTGCCAATGAATCCCCAAATAATACGAAACAACACCAGACCGCCGGCCGTGTAGCCGGCCCAGACATGCGCCGTCAAAAAATCGTCTTCGCTAAAATAGGCTATAAAGAACGCCAATACCAGCGACCAGTGAAAAACCCTGACGGGTAGATCCCAAACCAATATTTTTTGATGACTCATGCTTATTCCTCGGGTAATCGATTAAAATGCCGCCAAGAGGCCATATCCTCTATCGGCTCCAAATGGGTATCGATATCGATAATATCGAAGCGATCCCGGATTTCGTTCTCGATCCGTTCCACCAGATCGTGTCCCTGCTTAACCGACCAGTCGCCCGGCACCAATATATGGACCGACATGAAGCGCCGATTGCCGGCATAACGTGTGCGCAAGGCGTGATAATCGACGCCCTGCTGCTGGGCGAACCGATCCAGAACGAACCTGATCTTTTGTTGTTCGCGACTGGTCAACGAAACATCCATCAAACCGGCGACAGTGCGCCGCATTAATCCGATACCCGACCAAATAATATTCACGGCCACCAGCATGGCGATGATCGGATCGAGTATTTCCCATCCCTGATAACCCAGCCATTCCAGTATGGCGATCGCACCGACACCGGCGATCACGCCGGCCGTCGTCCACACATCGGTCAGCAGATGCCTGCCGTCCGCCTCCAGGGTGATCGAACGGCGCCGCTTGCCGACCCGTATCAGAATTCGCGCAACCAATAGATTGATCAATGAAGCCAAAAAAGAAACAGCCAGACCGATATCCAGCTGTTGTATAGGTTGGGGGTTTTGAACTCTGTTCAAGGCTGCCGCGATGATGCTGAGCGCGGCCAGCATGATCATGACGCCTTCGGCGCCGCTGGAGAAATATTCGATTTTTTCATGGCCGTAGGCATGTTTTTGATCCGGCGGCTTGGCGGCGATCGTCAACGCCAGCAAAGCGATCACGGCGGCGGCCAGATTAATCAATGACTCCAGCGCATCGGACAACAATCCCACCGACCCTGTTAACCAGTAGGCATAGGATTTCAACAAAATTGTTGCAACAGCGGCCGCGATCGACAGCCAGGCGTAGCCAACCAAGGAGTTAGTTAAACGAGTCAAGAGTTGCTCAATACCGGTTCAAACGATGTGTCCAAATATAATCGGCTGCCTGATAATATGCCATGTTTTCCGCAACTAAATCTGACGCTTGTTCCGGCTTGAGTTGAACGGCCTTGGCGAGCGGGTCCTCGACGACGAAAACTTGCCGCCGGGGGGCCAAATAAACCAGCTTATCGTTCTTGAACAAGCCCAGTTTCTGATAGTTACCGATCAGCGCTCGTCCTTGTTGCGGCCGCATTTTCAGAATATCCTTCCCAAAAAAGCGGCTTTCATAGCTGAAATTCAACAAGCCCAATAGAGTGGGTGCGACATCAATCTGACTGGACAAAGTATCAATTTTGCCAGGCTGGATATTTTTGGGCGAGTACATAAACAGCGGAATATGATATTTATCCACCGGCAATTCGGCCTTGCGCGCGCTTCCGGCACAATGATCGGCGACCACCACGAAAACCGTGTCTTCAAACCAGGGCCTATTTTGCGCCGCTTTAATGAATTTTCCGATGGCATAATCGGTGTATTTTACGCCTCCGGAACGCCCGGTACCCGAAGGAATATCGATTCTGCCCTCGGGATACGTGTAGGGGCGGTGATTACTGGTGGTCATGATCTGAAATAAAAATGGCTTGCGTTGCGCATAATCGCTGTCGGCCTCCTTCAGGGCGCGGCTGAGCAGATCGTCATCGGCGACTCCCCAGGCATTTTCGAAATGAATTTCCTGCTCGCTCAGATCGGTTTGATCGATGATACGGTAACCGTTTCCGGAGAAAAAAGCGTTCATGTTATCGAAATAACCGCGTCCGCCGTACAAAAACACCGTATCGTAGCCTTTTTGCTGAAATACCCGCCCCAGGCTGAACATCTTGGCATTGTCCGGCCGTTTGACGATGGAACGGCCTGGCGTGGGGGGAATCGACAATGTCAACGCTTCCAGACCGCGGGTGGTACGGGTACCGGTGGCGTAAAAATTAGTGAACAACAAGCCCTGGTCGAACCATTGGTCCATGAAAGGCGTTAGATTCTCGTTATTGCCAAAATGCCTTAGGAATTCGGCGCTCAAACTTTCGACGGTAATCAACACGACATTCAAATGTTTTTCCTCGCCACCGCCGTCTACATACCTGGCTATTTCGTATAACGGTAACGAATCACCCCCCTGGCCGCCGTTTCCTACCAATCGCTTGATTTGCCGGGACAGTTCCTCATCGTCCCCCAAGGCATAAAAACGGTGGTAGTCGATTTCATTATTTTTGAATGCGGCGAAAAACTGATAGGGACCATTGGCCGCTATTTCATTGATAAACCGGTTACGGGAGATGTCATGCCAAGACTGGTCGATCGCCGCATAACTAATTAACGGCACCAGCAACAAACCCAGCGTGATTTTGAAACGGCTGGAAAATTTGTCTTCTACCAGCAAATGGGTCTGCACTTTTTTCCGGCATAGGGCGAATGTCACGACCGACACGACAAAAATAGCGCTCAACAATCCGGTCAGCGGATAGGATTCGATAATATTATTGACCACCTCATGGGTGTAAATCAGATAATCCACCGAGATAAAATTGAATCGTACCCCGAATTCGCTCCAAAACAACCATTCCGCCGCCATATCGAAATACAAGGCGTACAGGCAAGCAAAGAACAAAACATAGACGATCACTTTGTTAACCATTGAACGGTAAAAGCGATTCGGCACCAGCAGCAAATAAAGCGCGAAAGGAATCAGCAAATAACTCAGAAAGGCGACATCATGGACCAACCCGAGCAATAGCGCCGCGATTACTTTATAAAATGGCTCGTCGATATCTGCATAATGTCTGATCAACAAGATTAAGCGAAACAGGGCAAATACCGGCAAGCTGACGACGAAAGCCAGTGTCAGAATACTAAAGCGGGATTTCATCGATCCGTGCCGCAAACTGTTTATTTCCATTGCACGTCCCTCCAGAAAAGAACTACAAATAAAATCAGCGAAGAGAACCAGCAAATCGCCAGCGAAAAAACGTCATGACTAAGAAAATGGGCGCCACGCATTTGTTGGGTAATGCCAAACACCAAGCCCAGGAAAAGGCCGCTGAACAGCCCCGCAAAATGATATTCCGGCTTTATCAACAGCAGAAAAAAATACAAACTGAGCAAGGCATAGCCGCCGCCGGCATGGGCCGCCGGAAAACAATGGCCTATCGCCGCCGGATAACTGGCAAAGTCGAACAACCGGACATAAGGTTTGTCGCCGCCAAATAACGACAAATCCCAGGGACAATAAATATGGGTGCTGTTTTTCAAGACGGCGATCAAGGCCGGGCCGGTGACACTGGCGATAAACAGAAACAGCAACATTTTGCTATAAGGCCGTAACGGCTTGATGAAACGTGATAACAGCAGAACGGACAATGCCAAAGCGCCCAAGCCCATATCGACAATCTGCCCCCAATCATGCAGAACGGTCTTGGTCAGCCAATGATCGCGCCATGGCCAGCGTTCAACGCTTGCATCATAAAAAAAGTCGGCCAAATCAAGATCTAGGCGGAAAAATTCCAAAATGGAAAAAACCAGCACAAACGCCATGAAAGGAAGAAGAAAATGAGTCAGAATAAACCGATCAAACTGATACTGAATTCGAGCCCGCAACGCTTTGTTCCTGTTGTTGAATCAAGAAAGCCCGAATTATAAAAAGACCTCGGTTTAAAGAGGGTTAACCTAAGGTTAAATTTGGGTTAACAGCGAATGAAAAAACCAAACGAGGAAATAGCGATTGGGAAGAGAGGACTGGCGACGCCTACCAAAAGGCCTGTTCATCCGCCGACTACCGTAGCGGTTTAAAATACATCGTCATGTAGCCCCGGTATGCCAATGCGCTGGATGAGTGGCGCATTGCCGGCTTTCTCATAAGGCAGCATTCGCCCCTGTTGCCGCCAGATTCTGAATGCCAGCGCATAAGATAAAACCCGTATCGGGTAATCGCGCGGCAGTTCCTTGAGATAAGGCTGTATCGTGACAAAATCGTTGACGCCGTAGCGATCCATAACAAACCGCAGACCGCCGTTACGCGGGCCAATGTTGTAGGCCAACAAGCCAAGGAATAGATCGTCATCCATTTCGCGCATGTAATAATGCAATGTCGCCGCGGCGACGAAAGCATTATGACGGGGAACGCGCAACGAAGGTTTCGGCACGTCGAGGCGTATCGCGGCTTCTTTTAGCGCGGTCCGCGGCACGCGGGTTACTTGAAACAAGCCGCGCCCGCCATCGCGGCTGTCCCTTGGCCTAAAAGAAGACTCGGCCGCGGCCACGCCCAGCAGCAAATCGGGATCGATGCCAAAGCTTTCGGCCGCCTCCTCAACGACCGTCCGATAGGCCTGGCTGCGCTGAACCATTCGTTGCAGGGGACCGTTTCCATGACGGCGGTAGGCCGCATAAACCTGGTGCGCCAGCGTGATACGGCGGGCTTCTTCCTTGGCCCCGACCAGCATCTTGAACTGAACGAAGGCGGGAGCCATATCGCCGTAGCTAACGGACCAAGCGGCGAACAGGGCCGCACCAAGCGACAACGCCGGCGGCAAGAAAGCCGTCAAGCGTTGCAGCGGACGCCGGAGTTTCCACCAGCCCAGCATGAAAAATCCAAGCAACCCCGCCAGAATCAATACGCCGACGATAAAAGGCAGCAAATGAGTCAACAACGCGGTGCCGGCAAACCAAGTGGAGGTATACCCTAGCATGACGGCGATCGCCAAGGCCGCCAACACCAGCAAGCCGGTTATTTCTAAAATCGCCAACATGGCCAGGCGCAGGAAACTGCCAAGCGTTTTATCTTGTTTCGGGGAAGCGCGTTTGGCGGATCGAGGCGATTTGTTTTTTACGGAAGAACGGGATTGTCGTGAAGTCGGTTTTGCCATAGGCCGGAGTCAAAATAGGGCTTTTAATTGCATAATGGCATCCTGTCAACGCGAAAGCCGAGTCCGGCCTAGCGGCTCCCTTACGATCAGGATAGTCTACCGGTTTCCGTCATGTATTGCCGCAATCAGGATTTTCCTTAATGTCGAGGCATCCGTCCTATAATGCGCTTTAACACGTTTCGGAAGGGCCGATAGGATACCATATTAAAATTAACCGGAGTAAGCGGAGCGATTTCCCGCTTTATCTTCGGCCTAACTGCTTTAATTACGCTTCGCCTCTCTGTTCTCCTCTCTATACCTGCCGCTGTAAATTGGCTCGAATACAACGCAAGACGCCGTAACTGTAGATACCGTCGAAATGTTCGAACACCGGCTTCAGGGCGTTTTTTTGCGCTTCCGGCAGATTCAATATCACCTCTTCCACTTGCCTGATTTCCGCTTCCGGTAGAGCGACCACATCGGCGAGAACCACCGCCCCTTCCTCCAAGGCATGGGCGAGATGACTGTAGATCGTGTCGGGTTTGAGTTCGCGCTGCCGCGCAACCTGCTCCACCGTATAACCGAGCCGAAACAGCGCGACGCTTTCGGCCACGCTGTCGCCGAGTTCGTCGCCCCGGTCGTCGCGAAACTCATCGATCACGGCGAGAAACTCGTCGCCGTATAGCGCCAATTTTCTTTCGCCGACGCCGGAAATCAGGGCCATTTGTCGATGATCGCGTGGTTTTCGTTCCAGCATCTCCATCAAGGTGGCGTCATGGAAGATGACATAAGGTGGCACATCTTGCTCATCGGCCAGCTCACGCCGTCTGGCCCGCAACGCGTTCCATAACAATTGATCCGTTTGATTGCCGAATTCCCGTCGCTCCCCGCGTTCGCGTTTGCTTTTTTCGGGTTGCTTATCCTTGCGCAACATCAGCGTCTGCTCGCCGCGCAATACCGGCCGACAGGCCTCGGTCAGCTTGAATGCGCCATAGCCTTCGAAATCGATTTCGACCAGTCCCTTGGCGACCAGTTGCCGGAACACCGAACGCCATTGTTTTTCGTCCAGTTGTCTGCCGATGCCGAAGGTGGACTGCTTATCGTGGCCGAAACTCCTGACCCTGTCGTCGGCCTTGCCCAACAACACATCGATCAAATAGCCCACGCCGAAACGCTGCCCCGTACGGTAAATACAGGACAAGGCCTGCTGCGCCGCCACCGTGCCGTCCCAGGTCTCGACCGGTTCCAGGCAGGTATCGCAATTGCCGCAACCTTGTTCCAGCGCATCGCCGAAATAGGCCAACAAGGTCTGGCGGCGACAGCCGACCGATTCGCACAAGGCCAGCATCGCGTCGAGCTTGTGGTACTCGACCCGCTTGTGCACTTCATCGGCATTCGATCCGGCCAGCATCTGCCGCAACGTGATGACATCCTGCAAGCCGTATGCCATCCAGGCATTGGCCGGTAGCCCGTCGCGGCCGGCCCGGCCGGTTTCCTGATAATAAGCTTCGACGCTTTTCGGCAAATCCAGATGGGCGACGAAGCGCACGTTGGGTTTATCGATACCCATGCCGAAGGCGATGGTCGCGACGATCACCAAGCCTTCTTCCATCAAAAAGCGATGTTGATGGCGCTGCCGCAACTCGTTGCTCATGCCGGCATGGTAGGGCAACGCGTTGATTCCCTTTTGGTTCAGCCAATTGGCCGTGTCCTCGACCTTCTTCCGCGACAGGCAATAAACGATGCCGGCATCGCCCTGGTGTTCGGCGCGAATGAAGCCGAGCAGTTGCTGGCGCGCGTTCTGTTTTTGCACGATGCGGTAGCGGATATTGGGCCGGTCGAAACCGCTGATGAAAACCTGCGCCTGCTCCAGGGCCAGCCTCTGTATGATCTCCTGCCGTGTGCGCTCATCAGCGGTCGCGGTCAGCGCGATGCGGGGCACGCCGGGAAATTGCTCGTGCAACAAGGACAATTGCAGATAATCGGCGCGGAAATCATGCCCCCATTGCGACACGCAATGCGCCTCGTCGATCGCGAACAGGGCAATGTTAAGGCGCGCGAATAAAGCGCGGGTGCGTTCGGTCGTCAGGCGTTCCGGAGCGATATAAAGCAAATCGAGCTCGCCGTCCAGCAATTGCCGTTCGATGCGCTGCACGTCGTCGAAACTCAACGTGGAATTGAGAAAGGCGGCCCGCACTCCCAATAGATGCAAGGCGCTGACTTGGTCCTGCATCAATGCAATCAACGGCGATACGACGATGCCGACACCTTCCATGACCAACGCCGGTATCTGATAACACAGCGATTTGCCGCCTCCGGTCGGCATCAGCACCAACACATCCTGGCCGGCAATCAGTTGTTCTATAATTTGCTGTTGTTGTCCCCGGAAACGGTCGTAACCGAAAACGGCATGCAAAATTTCCGCGGGGGTCTGGGAGACGGCCAATTCCATCGCTTTCTTGATAATGTTTCTCAAATGTAGTCGAACCTTTATAATAGGACGATTATATCAAGACTAGAGGGCACTAATGCCCACATTAATGAATATAAACACACAGCCAATTCCAGCTCGACTTCAATACCTCATCGATCAACAGCAACAGCATCTGCTGAGCCGCGGTTTGAAGGGAATCGAAAAAGAAAGTCTGCGGATTTCCGCCGACGGCATGATTTCGCAAACCGACCACCCGGCCGCCTTGGGCTCGGCATTGACTCATCCTCACATCACCACGGATTACTCCGAAGCGCTGCTCGAATTCATCACACCGCCCTTCGTCGATGTGCGGGACTCCTTAAGCTATTTAACCGACATACATCAGTATGTTTACGAACACCTGAATAACGAAATGCTGTTGACGACCAGCATGCCCTGCGGCATCAACGGCGACGAAAGTATCCGCATCGCCGAATACGGCTCGTCCAATATCGGCAAAATGAAACATGTGTACCGGGTCGGCCTGTGGCACCGCTACGGCCGCACCATGCAGGCGATCGCCGGCATTCATTTCAATTACTCGGTGCCGGAGGCATTGTGGCCGCTGCTGCACCGGCACAGCGGCTCTCCATTAGCGTTGGAGCAATTCATCGCCGATGCCTATTTCGGCCTGATCCGAAACTTTCTCCGTCAGGGATGGCTGATTTTGTATCTGTTCGGCGCCTCGCCGGCCATCTGCAAAAGCTTTTTCAAAAGCCGTCCCCATCTGATGCGGCAGTTCGATGAATTCGACCGTTATACCTTGTACCATCCTTACGCCACCTCGTTGCGCATGAGCGATATCGGCTATAAGAGTAAAAACCAGGCCGATCTAAAAATCGATTACAACTCGCTAAACGGCTATGTCGGCAGCCTCGGCAAGGCGATCGAAACCCCCTACCCCGAATATGAAAAAATCGGCGTCAAGACCGACGACGAATATCATCAGCTCAACGCCAACATCCTGCAGATCGAAAACGAGTTCTACAGCATCATTCGCCCCAAGCAGATTGCCAATTCCGGCGAAAAACCCACGCTGGCCTTGAAACGCCGGGGCGTGCGTTACGTCGAAATCCGTTCGCTGGATCTGGACTTGTTCAACCCGATCGGCATCGACGACGACAAATGCCGTTTTCTCGAAGCCTTCTTATTGCATTGCCTGTTGCAGGATAGCCCGCCACTGGCCGATGAAGAACGGCCGATCAATAATTTCAACCAACTGACGGTCGCTCATGAAGGGCGAAGGCCCGGCGTCGAATTGTTGAACGGCGGCCGGAAAGTAGTGTTGAAGGAGTGGGCCGAAAAAATTCTCCGGGCGATGGAGCCGATTTGCGAAATCCTTGATTCGCAAAACCCCGACCGACCATACAGCCGCGCCCTGGCGCAACAACAAAAACTGGTGGCGAATCCTGACCTGACGCCTTCGGCCAGAATCCTCGCCGCCATGGCGCAAAACCGGCAACCCTTCGGCCGTTATGGCCTGGATACTTCGGCCGAACATCGTCTTTTTTTCAAAAACCGTAAGCTGTCCACCGATATCAACCGCCAATTCGACGAAATGGCACTGATGTCGCATAGCAAGCAACAGGAAATCGAAGCCAATAATCACCTAGACTTCGACCAATTCTTGCACAATTATTTCGACCAAAAATAACCAAACCAATCATGACTTCATTCGATTTACAGCAAACGCAAACCGAATTACAAGACAAAAACCCTCGCATCATCCTCAGAAAGGCCCTGGAAAACTTCGACAATATCGCCATTTCCTTCAGCGGCGCCGAGGATGTCGTGCTGATCGACATGGCCATAAACATCCGCAAGGATGTCCAGGTCTTCACGCTGGATACCGGCCGTCTGCATTCGGAAACCTACCGCTTCATCGAAAAAGTCAGAAAACATTATCAGATCGATATCGACGTGCTGAGCCCAAACCGGGAACTGCTCGACCGCTTCGTCAAGGAAAAAGGCCTGTTCAGCTTTTACGAGGACGGCCACCAGGAATGCTGCGGCATCCGCAAAGTGGAACCGCTGAAACACAAGCTGGCCCAGCTCGATGCCTGGATCACCGGCCAGCGCAAGGACCAAAGCCAGGACACCCGCGCCGACCTGCCGGAAGTGCAAACGGACACGGCCTTTTCCGCGCCCGGAAAAGAATTAATCAAGTTCAATCCACTGACGAACTGGACCTCGGCAAAAGTCTGGGACTACATCGAAGCCTATCAGGTGCCCTATAACGAACTGCACGAAAAGGGCTTCACCAGCATCGGCTGCGAACCCTGCACCCGCCCCATCCTACCCAATCAACACGAACGCTCGGGACGCTGGTGGTGGGAAGCCGGACATAAGGAATGCGGGTTGCATGCGACGAATTTGAAAGAGTCGTAAATAGTAGGTTGGATGAGCGACATCCGACACCTCTCCACCGAAGCAATGTGATTTGTTGACGGCGGAAGACGCTACGCTTTTCCGCCCTACACTGTTCCTCAAAGCTATCAATCACCCTCCGCCCTTGCGCACCATCATGCCCTTGGAAGGATTGTAGCCGAGCACGGCGATTAGCATAAAAACGGCGAAGGCCGACGCGGTATAGATCAAGGCGTATTCGTTGTATTGCTCGTAAAGGGCGAAGCGGATCAGTTCGACCGCCTGGGAAAAAGGGTTGTATTGCGCCAGGGTATGCAGCAGTTCGCTGGACTCTTTGATTTTCCACAGCGGATACAGGGCGGTGGACATGAAAAACATCGGGAATATGACGAAATTCATCACCCCGGCGAAGTTTTCCAGTTGTTTGATGAACGACGACAGCAGCAAGCCCAGCGCCCCCAGCATCATGCCGGACAGCACCAAGGCCGGCAGCACCCATAGATAACCCTCCAATGGCGGCCGGATATCGTAAAGCCAGGCGATGCCCAAAAACACGTAGACCTGCACGATCGACACAGCGGTGCCGGCGATCAGCTTGCTCAACAACAGAAACCAGCGCGGTAGCGGCGACACCAGCAGGATGCGCATGCTGCCCATTTCCCGGTCGTAGACCATCGACAACGAACTCTGCATGCCGTTGAACAATTGAATCATGCCGATCAGGCCCGGCGTGATATACACCTCGTACAAAATATAAGTCTCGTAGGGCGGCTCGATGGCCAGGCCCAACGCGGCACGAAAGCCCGCCGCAAAGATGAACAACCACACCAGCGGTCTGACCAGCGCCGAAATAAAGCGCCCGCGTTGCCTCAGGAATCGCCATAATTCGCGGCCAATGATCCCCCACATCGCGCGCCAATAATGCAAGATCGCCATGCCTACCCCCTGGTCAACTTGGAAAAGACTTCATGGATGGTGGCGCCGGTTTTCTCTAGCAACCGTTCGACATTACTCTTCGCCATGACTCGGCCTTTATGCAAAATAATCAATTGGTCCTCGGGATAAATTTCATCGATCAAATGGGTCGCCCACAGCACGGCCAGATCGGTCTCCTCGACCAGTTTGTGCACGTGCTCGACGATGCCGTGGCGGCTGGGCACGTCCAGGCCGACGGTCGGTTCGTCCAGCAGCAGCAATTTGGGTTGATGCAGCAAGGCGCGAGCGATCTCCACCCGGCGCCGGTGACCGCCGTTCAGTTGCCGAACTTTTTCCTTGCGCCGGTCGTACATTTCGAAACGTTCCAATTCCTCCTGGATGCGCCGATTGGCCTGCTTGCGGCCGATGCCGTGCAGCGCGCTGTGGTAACGCAGATTCTGCAGCACCGTCAGATCCGGGTCCAACGTACTCTGTTGGAACACGACGCCGAGCTGGGCCAGGGCCTTACGGCTATCCTTTCTAACGTCATAACCGCACAGCTTGATGCTGCCCTGGCGGCTGTCGTAAAGCCGGGTGATCAGCGAAAACAGCGTACTCTTGCCGGCCCCGTTCGGCCCCAACAACATCGTGCATTCGCCGACCTCGACACTGAAGCCGACCTCGTCCAGGGCTTTTTTGCTGCCGTAAGCGAAACTGAGTTCGCTGATTTCCAATGCGTGTTGTGTCGTCATGGCCTAGCCACCACGCCCCAGGGATAACGGCCTACCGCCACCGACTTGGTGACTTTCTGTTCCTCCAGGTCGATGATGGAGATGTCGTTGCTGACGCCGTTGGTGGTATAGAGGCGCTTGCCGTCGGGCGAAAAAGCCAAATTCCACACCCTTTGCCCGACCAACAGATATTTTTCCACCTCATAGGTTTGCGCGTCGATCACGGCGATCCGGTTGGCCGGGCCCATGGCCACATAGCCCCAACGCCGCTCCCGGTCGATCACGACACCGACCGGCTGGATTTTGTCGGCGGTCACGCCCGGCACGTCGAGGCGAATTTTCTTGACGATCGCTTGCGTGGCCGTATCCAAAATCATCAGCGTTCCGGCGATCTCCGAGGTCGCCCACAATTGCTGGCCGTCGGCGGTGAAACTGGCGGCGCGGGGACGCGGGTCGACCAACGTGTTAGCGACGATCTTATTGGTCTTGGGGTCGATCCAGTGCAGCATATTGGTCGTCTCCGAGGCGCTAACCACCCAGCGATTGTCGGGACTGACCGCGATGCCTTCCGGTTCGATGCCGACCGGTATCTGTGCCACGGCTTTGCGTTTGGCAATATCGATCACCGTGACCAGATTGTCGTCCTCGTTGGAGACGTAAAGCAGACTGCCGTCGGGATTCAACGCGAAGGTTTCGGGATCTTCGCCCGATGGTAGGCGGCCGATCTCGGCGAAACTGTCGGCGTCGATGATCTTGATCGTGTCATCATCGCTGATCGCGATATAAAGCTGCTTCCGGTCGGCGCTCAAGGCGATGCCGCGCGGGCGCTGCCCGACCTCGAAGGTTTTAACCAGTTTACCCTCAAGCGGGTCGACCACGGCAATCGCATTGTCCTTCTCCAGCGTCACGAACACGGTTTCCGCCGCGGCAGGGGCACTGGCCAATACCGCAGCCAAAATCAGCCTATTCCATCGTCTCATGTTATTTTCCTCGTTGGCATTTCGTTTCGGGTTGATCATAGCCGAGTGTATCCAGCTCGCTGCGCGGATGCAAAAAGCCTTCCAGCGGCGCCACCGAAACGATCGAGCGCGGCGCGGCCAACAATACCGGTTGTCTTAATTGTCCGCTCCAGGGTCTGAACGACAATGGCTTGCCTTTATACCCTTGCAAGGCGAATTGTTCGCCCAATAAATAATCCTTAACCGGCTGCAGCTGGTTCGATTGGGTGCGCACGGTCGCCTCGCCGATCGCCCGCACCGCCAGATAGGCGCCGTAATCCTCTTCCTCCATCCAGCGGCCGGTGTGTTCCTTGAAGCGGTTTTGTATCTGCACGGCACCCCATTGTTCATGAGTTCTATGCCAGGATGTCGCGACCAGCCCCTGGGTGCCGACCACCAGCCTTGGCAACCAGGTGCGGTAAGCCAGATATTCGCCGAACAAGCCCTGCTCGTCGGCCACCACCAGCACATCGTAGTCCTCGCCCTGGGTAAACACCGGTACGTCGGACTGTGCCGTGCGCCGCGCATCGTAAGTGTGGGTCCAGTTCTTCTCCGCAACCAGTTTCATGCCGAAGCGTTTCGCCGCCCGTTTGACCGCGGCGGCGTACAAGCCGTCTTCGGGACTGGGTCCGATGACCAGAAACCATTCGCGCCAGCGTTTCTTCAACATATATTGCGCCAAAGCGTCGGCGCGCATCGCCCGGCTAGGCAGCATATGCAGCAGATTGGCCCGGCATTGTTCGTTGCGCAGTGCATCGTCGGTCGTCGAGGCATCGAACAACAATTTCTGTTGCGCCGCCGGCAAGTCGGCCAACTTCAGTAGCGAGTCGGCCTTGAGATTCAGCACGACGAAGGCGTAATCGGCCCCGACCTGGTCGTTGAAGGCCTTCACCACATCGGCGTCCGCCGGCAACATGACCTTGGTCAACTGGTAATCCTGGCCGGTGAACTGGCCGGTGGTATTGTTATCGTCTATCGCCAGTTCGGCGCCCGCCATGCCCTTGCCCTGGATGAACGGGTCGAGATTGGACAACGCCGGGGGAACGGCTTGTTCCTGGGTTAAATAAAAAATTTTAATCTGTTGTTTTGCCGCCGAAATCCCGGAAAGAGGATAAGCAAGCAAAAGCAACCACAGGATGGATACGAAATAATGTCTTAGGAATTTCATTGAATGCTGTTTACTGATTCGGCACAGGTAAGCAATTTTAACGTATAAAAGCGTCATAAAGCATCCGCGAAAAAATGCTGGGAATACGGCATTGTTTGTGAGGGCCTGCGGGCAATATTGAATTTCCCGAATTTGCAACGATACTTAAGCATACACTTTCAATCGAATGGCGAGTAATGTCAGACAATAACGAAGATCTTGATACCGAAAACGACATATTTGCGCTGGATATGTCCGACGGCCTGGTGGAAAGCAATAGGCGCGCCGCCGTGCGCTATGTACGCCAGGATATTACGGCCATTTTGATCAAAAAAAGCCTGTTCAGGGCACAAGAAATTCTCGTTCAATTAATCGACATCAGCAGCAAAGGCGCGACCATTGCCTGTTCCGATAAACTTAAACGCAAGAACAAGGTAAAACTGAGTTTAACCTTCCAAGACGGCAAACGATTCACCCTGCCTGCTACGGTGGTCCATGCGGAAGACGCTCCGCAAAAACGCTACGGGCTGAAATTCGAACGTTGTAACGACAAATTGGGCGACTACCTGCTATCCTCGCAAAACGATTTGATTTTCAAGTAAACGCTGCGTACAAACCTCCATTTACAGAACGTTATGAATTAGACAAAATGGCTGCCACCGAAACATCAATCATGGCGGAACGACACAACGTTCCCCAGGAGCCAAACCGACCGATCACCTGAAAAAACTATGAACCAACCGTTTTTAAGCCAAATTTACCTCTATCCGGTCAAATCCCTGGGTGGCATTCGCGTCGAGCGCTGGCCTGTCGACCATCGAGGATTGGTTTACGACCGGAAATGGATGCTCATCGACCGGCATGGACGTTTCTTGAGTCAGCGACGCCTGCCAAAAATGGCGTTGATCAAAACCCAACTAACAGGCGACCAACTGGTTTTAACCACACCGGATCAAAGGCAAATCGCACTTTCCGTCAACTTCGCCGGCGGCGAGACTCTCGAGGTCAGCCTCTGGCACGACCTTTGCCAGGCCCGCACCATCAGCGACGAAGCCGACCGTTGGTTGAGCGATTTCCTGGATCATGACTGCCGGCTGGTTTACCAACCCGATGACAGCATCAGGCCGGTCGATCCCCATTATGCGCTTGCTAGCGATCAAGCGGCGTTTTCCGACGGCTTCCCATTTCTGATCGTTTCGGAGGCCTCTTTACAATCGCTGAACAAGGCCATGCAACTGGAACTGTCGATGAGCCGTTTCCGTCCCAACCTGGTGATCGATGGCTGTGCCGAATACGCGGAAGACGGTTGGCGAGAGATCAGCATCGGCCATATCGGCTTCAGGCTGCCGAAACCCTGTTCCCGCTGCAACATCCCGGCAATAGACCCGGAAACGGCCGACATCGGCAAGGAGCCGCTGCAAACGCTCAATCGTCTACGTAAATGGAACAAACAAGTCTATTTCGGCCAAAACGCGCTACACAACAATGGCGGCGAACTCACCGTCGGCTCTCCTGTCACCGTAACGGCCACCGGCACTAAACAACCACCGTTACAGTTGCCTGGAAATAGCGTGTAGACCATGCCCCGCCTTTGCGGACCGTAGACAAACTCGCTAAAATAGCGCCATTCCGAATGCCTACTACACAGGTAAAATCCCCTTTTAACCAACCCTTCCACGTAATATAACTCAATGTCGACAAGCGAAAACCCTGTTTCATCCAATTTTATCAGACAGATCGTTGCCGCCGATTTGGCCAGCAATAAGCACAACGGCAAAGTGGCGACCCGTTTTCCTCCCGAACCGAACGGTTATCTGCATATCGGACACGCCAAATCGATCTGTCTTAATTTCACGATCGCCCTGGAAAACGGCGGCACCTGCAATCTGCGCTTCGACGATACCAATCCCGAGAAAGAAAGCGTCGAATTCATGGAAGCGATCGAACGAGATGTACATTGGTTGGGTTTCCAGTGGGCCGGTAAATACCATGCCTCCGATTATTTCGAACAGCTCTATCAATATGCCGTTCAGCTGATCAAATCCGGTGACGCCTATGTCGATAGCCTGAGCGCCGAACAGATTCGTCAATATCGCGGCACGCTGACCGAGCCCGGCAAGGAAAGCCCGGACCGCAATCGTTCGATCGAGGAAAACCTGGACCTGTTCCAGCGCATGCGCGCCGGCGAATTCGCCGACGGCCAATACGTGTTGCGCGCCAAGATCGACATGGCGTCGCCCAACATCAACATGCGCGACCCGACGATTTATCGCATCCGCCGCGTGCACCATCAACGCACCGCCCACGAATGGTGCATCTATCCGATGTACGATTACACCCATTGCATTTCGGACGCAATAGAAGGCATTACCCATTCCCTGTGCACCCTGGAATTCGAAGACCACCGCCCTCTCTATGACTGGGTGCTGGATAAACTGCAAACCCCTTGCCATCCGCAGCAAATCGAGTTCGCCAGATTGCAACTGGAATATGCCGTGATGAGTAAGCGCAAACTCAATCAACTGGTCACCGAAAAACACGTCGGCGGCTGGGACGACCCGCGCATGCCGACCATTGCCGGCCTGCGCCGCGCCGGTTACACGCCGTCCTCGATCCGGGATTTCTGCGAACGTATCGGCGTCACCAAAAAGGATTCCTGGATCAAGATGGGGGTACTGGAAAATTCCATCCGCGAAGACCTGAACGAACATGCGCCGCGGCGGATGGCCGTGTTAAAGCCGCTGCGCGTCGTCATCGACAACTATGCCGACGACGCCGTCGAGGAATACGATATCGCCAATCATCCGCAAAAACCGGAAATGGGTACCCGCAAAGTGCCTTTCGGCAAAGTCGTTTATATTGAACAAGATGATTTCGCCGAAGTACCGCCGCCAAAATTCAAACGTCTGGTTCCCGGCGGCGAAGTCCGGCTGCGCGGTTCCTACGTCATCAAATGCGAGGAAGTGATCAAGGACGAAGCCGGCAACATCGTCGAGCTGCGCTGCAGTTACGACCCGAACACGTTGGGCAAGAACCCGGAAGGCCGCAAGGTCAAAGGCGTCATCCATTGGGTTTCCTCCGCCCATTCGATTCCGGCGGAAGTTCGCCTGTACGATCGTTTGTTCAAGGTCCCCAATCCGGATGCCGAAGCGCATTTCCTCGATGCGCTGAATCCGAATTCCCTGGAAATCCTGACCGGCTGCCGGGTCGAAGCCAGTCTGAACAGCGCCGAGCCGGAAAGTCGTTACCAGTTCGAACGTACCGGTTACTTCTGTGTCGATTCGGTGGACAGCACGGCGGAAAAACTGGTATTCAATCGTACCGTAACGTTGCGTGATACTTGGGCCAAATAAACCTAAGCCCAACCGAGCCTGTCTTGCCAGACAGGCTCGGACTGCATGCAATGCTTTCAACTGCAATTAGCGGGAGCGTGCCATGAGCATACAAGAGTTAATCCCCCACCTTGAAAAAACAACAGGGCAATCATTAGGCAAAGGCCGCCTCAGTATGCTCAGCGGCGGCGACATCAATACCGCCTATCAATTGCAGACCAATAGTTTCTCTTGGTTCGTGAAAGTCAACCGGCCGAGCCTGGCCTACATGTTCGAGGCCGAAGCCACCGGACTGCAGGAATTGGCCGAATCAAAGACCATCAGAGTTCCGCACGTCATCAACCATGGCCAAACCGACCACTACAGTTACTTGGTACTGGAACACATCGATTTGGGACGGCTCGGAAGCGAATCGGCCCATCTGTTTGGCGAACAACTGGCAAACCTACACCGACAGAAACGACCGTTTTTTGGTTGGCATATCGACAATACGATCGGCAGCACTATCCAGCACAATGATCGCCATGACGATTGGGCCGAGTTCTGGAAGGAAAAACGCCTGTTGCAACAATTGCGCTTCGCGGCCGACAATGGTTACGGCGGCAAGCTGCAAAGCAAAGGAGAAAAACTGGCCGATAAAATCGGCGCATTTTTTACTTCCTACCAGCCGCATCCTTCATTGTTACACGGCGATTTATGGGGAGGCAATGCTGCAGCGGACCGGGAAGGCCAACCGGTCATTTATGATCCGGCCTGTTATTATGGCGATCGTGAAGCCGATATCGCCATGACCGAACTGTTCGGCGGCTTTGGCAGCGCGTTTTACGCCGCCTACCGCGACAATTATCCGTTGGATTCAGGTTACGAAACGCGTAAGATCCTGTATAACCTATACCATATCATCAACCATTTGAACTTATTCGGCAGTGCTTATCTGCATCAAGCCGAATCGATGATCGAACGCTTACTGGCGGAAACATGAGACCAGATTAGGAAAACGCATTTTCAACTTTACCTTCCGGTTCGAACGATATGATCGATTTATCTCCAATCCGCGGCATACTTTTCGACATCGATGGCGTGTTATATGTCGGACCGAACATTATCGACGGTGCCATCGAGGCCGTGGCCGAATTAAAACAACGCGGTTATCGTTGTCGCTTCATCACCAATACCAGCACTCTTTCCCGGGCCTCGTTACACAAGAAAATGACCGATCTGGGCTTTGACATCACCGACCGGGAAATCATCAGCGCCACGCGCGCCGCCGTCATTTATTTGCAACATTTTGTCGACCCGGTCTGCCATCTATTGCTTTCCGACGATGTCAAATACGACTTCCGCCAATTCAGGCAAGTCGATGACAAGGCCGACTTCGTTATCGTCGGCGATATCGGGGACGCCTGGTCCTACAAACTGCTCAACACGGTTTTTAACGAATTAGTCCACGGCGCCGAATTGATCGCCATTCACAAGAACCGTTTCTGGCAAACCGAACACGGCCTGCAAATTGATATCGGCGGTTTCATCAGTGCTCTCGAATACGCCAGCCAGAAACAAGCCACGATCATCGGTAAACCGTCGGCCGAATTTTTTCAATCGGCGCTGACCGACCTGGAATTGCCGCCGGAGCAAGTCGCCATTGTCGGCGACGATATCGACACCGACATTGGCGGCGGCCAAAACGCCGGCTTGACCGGCATTCTGGTCAAGACTGGCAAATACCGGGATACTTATGCCAAACAAAGCCCGATCACTCCCAACCTGACCATCCTCTCGATAGCCGAATTACCCAAAGTGTTACCTTAGAGACAAAGTATTGAAATTGAAAACCCTAATAATTTCAGACAGGCTCCCAAACCTTTCGGCTATCGCTAAGCTTGATGTTGCCGCAACAATTCCGAATGTAACAATGCGAGTTTGTATGCCCCTTGCTACGCCCAAGCCAGCCCCGCGCATTTTACTGCTATAATTTATTTTGATCGAAAACTGCAACGATAGCAGCCACATATTGAAGCTAGAACCATGCTGCCATTGTTGACCGGACACGAACAGATCGTACTTTGACTAACCCCGTGTTTTAGGTTGTGATAACCCGATATTTAGATGGAGACCAATGATGTTGAAAAAAACGACACTAACCTTTTTATGCCTATTGGCAGTCTCATTAGCCGGTTGCAGCCGGTATTATTATTGGGATAACGAGCCTGACGACAAGAACCTGGTGGATGTCAGCTATGATGCGGTGGACAACCTGCTGCAAAACCTGAAAAAACCACTTCCCGCCGGCAGTGTGGTCGTAATCAACTCCTTGGTCAATGTCGATGATTTAAGCCAATCTTTCTCTTTCGGCCGTATTCTTTCCGACCAGATTTCCTCGGCTTTTCACCGCTCCGGCTATCGTATCGTCGGCATGGAACTGCCTACCGAAATTTTCGCCAAAAACGACAGTGGTATTCTGTACTTAGCCGACGAAACCAAACAAGCATTAAACGAAACCGGCGCTTCGGCTTTAGTCATCGGCGTCTTCGCCCCAGGCAAACGTAACGCTTATGTTTCGCTTAAGGTTTACGATATCGCCAGCGAAAACGTTATTTCCAGCAACGACTTTTCGGTACCGATGGGACCGGACACCAAAAAACTGCTAAAACCCAAAAAGGTCGACGAAAACGAAAAAGAACAGGCCCAGGAGACCAGCACCGACCCGATTCCCCTGGAATCTCTTGAATAACAGAACTAACATCCAGCTCCACCCCCGCCGTACAAGAAGCCCCTTTTGTAAGGCGGGGGTGGTTCTTTCTCCGGTAACAACCGTTCTGGCAACTAGGGCTTACCTTGGAAGAAGGTATAGCCCTTCTCTCTCCCCTTAGAAAGGTAGACCGGCCTCAGCTACGTTTTGCAGATAAATGGATTGGCTGGGATAGGCGAACTGAATGTCGTTGTCCTGGAAGCGTTTGAATATCTCCAGGTTTATGGCTTGCTGAACGTCCATGTAAAGATTGTAATCGGGGCTCAATACATAGTAGACGGTCTCGAATAACAGGGCAAAATCACCGTAGGAAGCAAAATGGGCGCGATCAAAACGGGTATTTTCCCTCTCTTCAATGATCTCCCGTATCATGTCGGGTATCTTGCTCAGCGTTTCCTCCGGCGTCTGATAGATCACCCCGATCTTGAAAACCACCCGCCGTTCGTTCATACGTTTGAAATTGCGAATACGCGTATTGAGCAAATCGCCGTTGGAGCAGACGATTTGTTCGCCGGAAAGGCTGCGTATCCTGGTGGTTTTAATGCCGATATGTTCGATGGCACCGAAAAAATCGTCGAATACAACGAAATCGCCGACGACAAAAGGCTTGTCGAGAACGATGGAGAGGGACGAAAACAAATCATTAAGGATTCTTTGCAAGGATAACGCCACGGCGATACCGCCTATGCCCAGGCCGGCCACCAACGCGGTCACGTCTATGCCCAAACTCTGCAGTATCAACAATAAAGCGAACGACCACAGAATCACTTGACTGGCGAAATTGAAAATAGTCAACGCGCCCATGCTGGCGCCGTCGCGCTTCGTGCGGCGGGCCAGGATCAGGAAGACCCAGCTACGCACCAGGCCGCTGCCCCAAACGGCCGCCTGGAATACGATCGCAACCTTGGTTAAATCATAGATCGTCTTTTTGCTTTCCAGGTCCAAGGTTAAAAACCGGGAAGCGACAAAAACGCCTAACATCAAAAAGAAAATGCTGTTCGCCCGCTTGATGGTATTCAAAAAACCGCCGGCCAAGGATACCCGGCCCGGTTCTTCCAGATATTTCAACCGCCGGATCAGAATCCAGCGGATGAAATACAACAGCAGAAACGTCATGAGCAAAGAGGCCAACGCACGCGACCATGCCAGCAAGGTATTATCATAAACCTTGTAATTCATCGAGACTTCCAACCAATCGCGCCATGATCTGAGCGAGGTTTGCACATCGATTTCGTCGATCAGTTTTTGCTGCAACCGCCGGTAATTTTCGAACGCGCCCAGCAATGATTGAATGGAATCGATGATTTGCACTACCTGTTCGCGCTGCCGCGCAATGGCATTATCGGCACTAGGGGCCTGGGTATTATCGATCTTGCCCTCCAATGACGCCAAGCGGGTTTGCCAATCGCCCAACCAAAATCTAAGATTGTCTTCCTCTGGCCCAATCTGCTCCAATTGTTGCTTGGCGCTCTTCCTCCATTCCGCTTGTTGCGACGATTCAGCGTTGCCATTGAATACGGCATAGCGCCGCTGCCAAATCAGTTTCGAGGCATCGAGCAAATCGTCGCGGCGGGCGGCATTTTCGCTCTCATTCTTCAATGCCTCGTATTTAAGTTGCAGGGTATCGCTTTCCATCTCTATGGCCCGCCTTTCGGCGGGTGTCGCGCTAAACATTTTTTTTCGCGTCTGCTCCAGCCGGCTTTTGACGAAGGCTTGCTGTTCCTTGGTGCGGGAAACAACCCGCTTCAATTCGAACTGTTCCTTGTCGATTCGCCGCAATTGCTGCTGCAATTCATTGGCTTCAAAGCGGGCATGCTGGTACAAAAAATCGACGCGGTTTTGTAATAAAGCCAGATAAGCTTGATGGACGGATTGTTCCATGCGCTCGCTGCGTAATGCGAGCCGGCGCAGAACTTCGACTTGTCTAGCCGACTCGAGTTCGATTCTGGCATTTTCCAAAACGATATTCGGCTGATTAGACTCCACGTCAACCGAAGCTTTTTCCAGGTCGGCGACCTTTTCTTCGCTTTGCCGCGTGTCGCTGACGGCTTGCTCCAACGCCTGTTCCGCCAGTTCTATTTTCGAACTCAGCGTCTTTTCGCGGCGGGATTCGATATTCAATTCGTCGCGGCTTCGATCCAGCTCCATAAAGGAATGCGTTTGACTGGACACCAGCGCTTGCCGGAGCTTATCGTTCTCCGCTTCATATTGTTGTTTCTTGACTTCTAAAGCCAGTAACCTGTCCAGCTCCTCGATCTGCTGTTCATAAACGCCATCAAGTTGGGCATAACCTGCCGCTAATTGGTCGCGAGCCGACTGAGTGCTGCCAGCGAAGCTCTTGGAGGCCTCTTCGGCTTTCTGTTCAAAAAACTTGCGGCGCGCCTTGACCTTTTCCAACAATTGTTTCGCGTCCTGGTTCTCCAGGTCCTGTTGCGAAATGTCAGGCGCGGAAAATGCGCCCGCCGCTTGCTGTTGCTGCGGAAAGGCCGGCGGGATCATTGACCACAGTATGGCCGCGATAATAAACCTATACAATATGTCAAGATTTTTAACCATGAATGACTCCTCGGTTTGTATCTGATTCATCGTAAGTGGTATCCGCATTTCGATCTTTATACTATGACATGACGACATCGATGCAAAAAGCAAAGCCGCGACACCGAAAACTGTCTTTCTAAAGGCAGCCTCTAATAATTCAAAATTTGGCTATTTTGATGTATGTAAGTTATTGAAAATGTTGGATGGCCAAATGCGCATAACGTTATTTTTAGAGGCTGCCTAAAAAGTTTATCGCCATTATCGCGTATGCCAATACCTGCGGTATTTCTCTCTGCTTGCCTCGATCACCAAGCTCTTTCGTTGGGTAGTCAATAAAATTGCCCCCTCCTCGGCCGTGTTTAGCCAGTCTATCCCTCGATCGGCGTAACGTTGCAACACCTGCCGGTTCGGCAAAGAAAAGCGGTTGCGATAGCCTGCCGATATCAGGACAAGGTCGGGATTAACTTTGTGCAAAAAAATGCCGCTAGACGATGTCTTGCTGCCGTGATGGGGCGCCAGCAAAATGTTGCTGGATAATTCATCGCCATAATTGTCGACCAACCATCGTTCCGCCGGTCGTTCAATATCGCCGGTCAGCAACAAGGAGTAATGGGCCGTGCTGATTTTCAGGACGCACGACTTGTCATTATCATGAAACAGAACATCGGACTGCGGGGGCGACAACATGGTGAATTTTACTCCGTCCCATTGCCACTGTTGCCCGCTACGGCATGAACTCGCCGAGTAACCTTGTTGTTCCGCCGGCAAATTACCGCTAACCTGACCGACCGTCATCGACGCCAGAACCGATTCCAGGCCACCGCTATGGTCATTGTCTTCATGGCTGATCAACAACTTGTCTATCCTGGTAATGCCGCGGAAATGCAGATAAGGCAGAACGGCCACGGACCCCATATCGAATTGACGGGAATATCTCGCTCCGGTATCGTAGAGCAAGACATGATCGTGGGTTTCGACTACGACCGACAACCCCTGGCCGACATCCAACACGGTCACCCGGCTTTCGCCGACGGGGGGGTTCTCGACCGGCACGCATAGCAAAGGCAACCATAAAACCAACCCGATATAGCGGCCCGGAAAACCTTTAGGCGCCAATAACAAGAACACTCCCAGCAACGCCAGAATCACCGCAAACAAAGGGGGTTGAACCGTATTCAAGGCAGTCAACGGCATACCGGCGCTGGCAGACAGAAACAACCACAGCCAGTGTAACAGCGAGTCGACCAAAACGAATAATAATTCCGCCAAACCGGGAAAAATAAACAATAATAGCGTTGCCAACAAAGAAAGCGGTACGACAAGCCAGGCAATTAGCGGCACCGCCAACAAATTGGCCAGCGGCGCGATCAACGAAACCTGTTGAAAATAAAACATGATCAACGGCGCCAGTCCCACCGCCGTCACCCAATGAATTTTAATTAGCGAGCGCCAATAACTCAGATGCCCGAGCCTCGCGGACAGTGTGTAAATAATTAACAAAACGGCCGTAAAGGACAGCCAGAAACTGGCCGATAACACGGACATCGGGTCCAGCACCACCACGACACACAGCGCAACGGCCACGGTTTGAAGCGGCGTTATGTGGCGTTGGCGGTACAGTGCCAACAAAACAACAGTCAACATCAGCACAGCTCGCCGGGTCGGCAAAGCGAACCCCGCCAACGCGGCATAGCACAATGCCGCCAGCAACGCGCTAATCGCGGCGACGCGCTGCGGGGACACCGATAAGGCCCCACTATAAGCCCAAATTTTTACGACCAGAAAATAGACCAGGCCGGCCACCAAGCCGATATGCAAACCGGAGATGGCTACCAAATGTACCGTACCGGTTTTACGGAATACATCCCATTCATCCGCTGACAATCCAGAACGGTCTCCGATCGTCACTGCCTTGATAATGCCAGGATGATGACGAGCTGACTGCATTTGCACTAAGCGGTCCGAAATCTTTTGCCGCCAATACGAAACCGGGTGGGCAAAATGATTCTCTCCCAGTAAATCAGGAGTCGGCCGGTCGCGGACATAGCCTACGGCACCGATACGATTGCTAAACAACCAGCGTTCATAATCGAAGCCGCCGGGGTTAGCCAGGCCATGCGGACGTTTCAGCTTCACCGTCAAGCGCCAATATTGGCCCGCTTTAATCCCGGTCTTTGGAAAATACCAGCTCAAGCGGATTTTTTGGGGTAAATCAGCTTTCGACCGCGTCACGATAAAATCGAACTTTACGCGATTCTCGTCCCGTTCCGGCAATCCGTCGACATAGCCCTGCACTTCGATTTCCCTACCCTCTAACTGCGTTGGCAACACATCATTGAGCGAGTTCATGGCGAAGGCTGAAGCCCACAACATACCACTAACCAACATCATAAGTCGCCAGCAATTGAACCAAGAAAAAAAGCCGGCCATAATTAATAAGATGGCTATTTGTCCGCCGTTTGGCAAAACAGCCAAATGTTGCACGCCAAGCACTCCCAGCAAAAAAAACAGCACCGCTAGAATCATAAGCGCCGGGTTTGCGGTAGCGAATATTCGGACAACAATGCTAAGATGGCGGGCGTTTTTTCCAATGCAGCCTCTACCGTCATGCTGGAAACCATCACCGTCGCTCTGGCCACTTTTTTCGCCACCATCGGCCCAATCGATGTCGCCATTGTTTTTGCCGCGTTAACTTCGCAAATGAACAGCAGATTTCGCTTACTCATGGCGTTGCGCGCTACTTCCCTTGCCTGGGGCATTTTGACGTTATTCTTTTTGATCGGCGAACCTTTGCTCCGTAGTTTTGGCATTTCTCTGGCGGCATTACGAACCGCTGGCGGTATTCTATTATTATTGATTGCCATCGACATGGTTTTCGCCCGTAGTTCGGGAGCGACATCGACCACTGACCAGGAAACTCAAGAAGCCGTGACCCGCAAGGATATTTCCGTGTTTCCGCTGGCAACCCCGTTAATCGCCGGCCCGGGCACAATCGGCAGCGTCATATTATTGACCGCCAATACCGAAGGGGTTTACCTGCAACAGTTAGCGGTATACGGCGCTCTGCTGGCCATTTTAGCGTTTACGTTTTTCTGTTTGATCACCGCCGGACAAATTCATAAATTGCTCGGTTTGACCGGCATGTTTGTTATCAGTAGGGTTTTCGGCGTCTTACTTTCCGGGTTAGCGGTGCAATTTATATTTGACGGTATCAAGGAAAGCGGCTTGCTGTCGACGATCAAATAACCCTGTCCCGAGACCGATTTGTTATCAACCATTATAGTTAATCGCTTCGTCATTAAAACCTGATAGAATTGGGACTTTCTCAACAGCACCACAGTATCATGCCTAAAAATATTATAAAAAAGTACATGCCTGATCCTGAGAAGCTGAAACAACATAAAAGGCTTCAGTTTCTGGGCGAACGCCTGCATGAACCCAATCTCTGGCATTTAAACCGTCGTTCGGTTGCTCTCGCATTCGCCATTGGCCTGTTTGTGGCCTGGGTTCCAACCCCCGGACAAATGGCCATCGCCGCGGTGGGCGCTTTTTATTTCCGCGGTAACCTGCCAATTTCGGTCGCCCTGGTTTGGATCACCAATCCCTTGACCATGCCGCCGATGTTTTATTTTGCCTACATCGTCGGTCTATTTCTGTTGGGCAAGGACTTGCCCGATGCGAATTTCCAATTTTCCATCGACAACGTGGTATCCAGTATAGGCGATATTGGCGGACCGTTTTTGTTCGGCTGTCTGATTCTGGGCCTGATTTCGTCTTCCGCCGGCTATTTTGGCATGAGTTTACTTTGGCGTTATGTCGTCACCAGACGCTGGAACAAACGCAAGAATCGCTAAAAGTAATACCAATCGGAGTGCCCGGCTCCTTCCGGGCGCAACCACTTCCTAACTCACGAATACTATCCCTTTCCCCGCTAACCAGTATCTATCCAAGACCCATCCGCTTAGTCTCAATCAACACCATGAGCCCTTCGACCGATCTTGCCATCAGCGAACCCAAGCCCTCCCGTTTCTCCTCCACCTGGTGGATCGTCCTCAGTTTATTGCTGGGCATCGGCGTCGGCTTGTTTTTCGGCGAAGATGCGGCAAATTTGCAGATTCTCGGCGATATTTATATCGGCCTGCTGCAAATGACTGTCCTCCCCTATATTCTGTTCGCATTGATCGCCAATATCGGGCTGTTGAATTATTTCGAAGCGCGCCTGTTAGCGAAACACGGCTTACTGATATTAATCATTTTATGGTCGATCGGTATTCTCAGTGTTTGGGCATTTTCGTTGGCACTCCCGCATACGGAAACTGGCTCCTTTTTCAGCACGCTACTGACCAAGGCCCCGGCAAAACTTGAATTTATCGATCTATTCATCCCCGCCAATCCCTTTCTCTCCTTATCGCAAAATGCCGTGCCGGCGGTCGTGTTGTTCAGTATGTTATTCGGCATCGCCTGTATCGGCTATACGGAACGAAAATCTTTGTTACAGCATTGCGATCAAGCGGCCAAGGTATTACTTAGGGTTAACAGCTTCGTCGTCAAGTTGACGCCTCTCGGTGTCTTCGGCATCGCCGCCAGCGCCGCCGGCACCTTGACTCTGGAAGAATTTTTCCGAGTCCAGGCCTATGTCTTGATGCTGTTGCTGGCTGTATTGCTGGTGACGCTTGTCGTACTGCCGTCACTGATCATGAGTTGCACTCCCTTCAGCTACCGGCAAATCTTCCGCGCCTCCCGCGATGCTCTGCTGACCGTTTTTGTCGTCGGCAGCATCTTTGTCGTCATTCCGATGCTCACCCAAGGCGTTTGTCACTTGCTCCGGCAAAAAACCATGCCAAGCGGCGAGCATGCCCGGATACCCGATATGATATTGCCGTTAGCCTACCCGTTCCCGGACATGGGACGTCTGCTCAGCCTGGTTTTTATCGTCTTCGCCGCCTGGTTCTACGGCAGCCCGCTGACGTTCTTCGAATATCCCGAAATGTTAAGCATCGGCCTGTTCCTTAGTTTCGGCAAATTGATCACGGCCATTCCTTTTTTACTCAACCTGTTCCGTATTCCCGACGATATTTTCAACTTATTCCTGACCGTTGGGGTTATCTGCCGGCGCTTCGCCGATGTTGCCGGTGCGATGCACTTGCTGACGTTCACGATTCTGACGACGGCAATCATGACCGGTATCTTCAAGATCCGCTGGCGCAAATTAATATGGAGCATAATCGTCATTCTGCTGAGTTTCGTTCTTAGCATCTCATTGTTGAAATATTACCTGGTTTACAGCGGCATCGGTCAACCTAGCTCTAATCAACAAATCGAAAGCATGCAATTGCAACCCAGCAATGTAAATGTCAAGGTTTTCAATTATTCGTTTCCTAACCCTGTTCCTCTGGGCGACGGCCAGACTATCCTCGACCGTATCCTACAGCGCAAATTGATACGTATCGGTTTCATTGAGGATGACCTACCGTTTTCCTACTTCAACAAGTCCAATCAATTGGTCGGCTTCGATGTGGAATTGATGTATCAATTGGCGGACGACCTGGACATCGGCATCGAGTTCATCCCCTATGAAAGGGAATATCTGCTTCAAGATATGGAAGAAGATCGTTTCGATATCGCGATATCCAGCCTCACTGCTAACCCGCATTTGCTCGCTAGCCGCCAATTCTTGTACAGCAGCAGTTATCTGGACACCCATTTCGCCTTCGTCGTACCAGACCATCTTCGTACTGTTTTCAGCGATGCCGATAGCGTCCGCGAGTTGAAAAATTTCCGCGTCGGCATCAGAAACGGCAGCGTATTCGTCGACCATATCAAATATCACTTCCCAAATTTGCAGGTCGACGAACTAGATTCCGAGGCGGATTTTTTCGCCGTCGAATCATTTCGGCAAGAGGCATTGGTCACCTCAGCCGAAGGGGGCTCCGCCTGGACCCTGCTCTATCCTGGCTATCATGTGGTTGACCCACTGCCCGGAAAAGCCGGCGCGCCGTTAGTCATAGCAATTAGCGGCTTAGATCTGCAACTGGAAAAATATCTTAACACTTGGATCATGCTGAAACGTCAGAGTGGGGATATTCAACAGTTATTCGAGTACTGGATTCAAGGGAAGACCACGAATGCCCATAAACCTCGCTGGAGCATTTGGCACGATGTGTTAAAGAAATCCGAGTGAGAGTTTTACTCGTCGACTCTCGGTTTTTATATCCTTCTTACCGCCACTAGACGGAGCGAAGAAGAGCTTCGTGTTTTAAAACTTACAAGTTCACAATTACACCCATTCAGGCGTTGAGTATTTCAAACCGGTCGGAAATTTCGGGATAAATCTTCTATGGCTGGCTTAGAACAAAAAAATCAATAACGACTAAACTAAGTCGTATGTAATAGATCAAAATCATTCAAAGACAAGGTACGCATTTACGATTTCACCGCTATCAACTGATTCGTTTTCTTGCCTAATTATTGAGGAATAAGACCAACCGACTTTCGCTAGCGTTAGGCATTTACGGATTACCTATTACCTTAAACGGGTCCAATTGCACTTTAGCTCAATAGGCTGTCGATTGATTTAATGTGAGTGAATCGAAATAAGCGTATCGTCTAGACCTTCTAGGAGAATCGGCTATGCACGCTCCCGATGACAATAAATCACCTAGTATTACTGAAGAGGATGATGAAGATTTATTTAAATTTCAACCTGAAGAAACCTCTTCGCTAATCAGTTCACTCCCGCCATGGTCTGTTCTTACCGTCGACGACGACCGTGATTTTCAACGAACCACAGCTTTTGCCCTGGATGGCATCAAGATTTTCAATCGTCCAATCGAATTGACTCAAGCCTTCAGTATGGCCGAGGCTTCCACGTTACTCGCAACCCAGCAACGTTTTGGCGTGGTATTACTCGATGTCGTCATGGAAACCGATTACGCCGGACTGCGCCTAGTCAAGGCTATCCGTGAAGTACTGGGCAATGCCGAAATCCGCATTGTCTTGATCACAGGTCAACCCGGCATGGCGCCGATGCGTGATGTCATGAGCGACTATGACATCAACGAATACTGTACCAAATCGGAACTCACCACCTCCCGGCTGATAGCCATATTGACTTCCGAACTAAGAACATTCGACCAGCTCAAAACCATCTCCACCGCCCGACGCGGTCTGCAACTGATTGTCGAATCCAGCAATCGCCTACTGAATAAACATGATTTGACAAGCTATTGCGATGCGGCGCTGACTGAAATCGCCCTTTTACTGGGACTCAACCCAGAAGGCGTCATCTGCGCGCGGGCTGACCAAATCTACCAACAACCGGACGACCACAAGATCATTATCGTAGGCGCTGCCGGCAAGTTGCGTAATTTGATTGGTAAAAGCATACGAGAGCTCCCCGATAACAAGATTGTCAACGGCCTGCTCAAAGCCATCCACGCCCGCAATAATATCGAACAAGACCAAGCCAGCATTTTGTTCTTCCCCAAGGAAATGTCGGGGGCGGACTTTGTGATTTATTTACCCACCGAAAGAACATTACTGGACACCGAGCGCCAACTGCTACAAGTATTCGCTAGCAACATTTCGGGTGGCCTACATAACGTCGCGCTATTCAGCCGCCTGGACCAGCTAGCCTATTCCGATAATCTACTGCGGATTCCCAATAAAAACGCTTTAATAAGGGCGATCGATCGCGCCTTGTTAACCGAACAAAGACCCCGCCTATTGCTATTAATCGTAGACCTCGATGATTTCGCCCGAATAAACCATACATTCGGTCTTGCCTATGGCGACGCTTTATTACGCCAGTTCAGTCATCGCTTGTGCGAAACATTGGCCGCACCAACCCTTGTTTCCCGTCTCGGCGATGATGTTTTCGGCATTCTGGGTTCTTACGAGCATGTATCTGCATCCCTAGTAAAAAGCGCGCTCGACCGCCCATTTGAGATTAACGGCATCTCCCATTTGATGACGGCTTGTATAACCAGTGTCTATCTCGACTCGGTCGAAGGTAACGCGCGCGACGCTATCAGACAAGGTTTGCTGGCCCTAAAAGAGGCCAAACGCCAGGGACCGGGCAATTCGATGGTCTATGATAAAAACTTGGAAAATTCGGCGATCAAATGTTTTCAAATCTTGCACGATCTGCAACAGGCTTTAACTGATCAACAATTATTCCTAGCCTATCAACCCAAAATAGATCTTTCCAGCGGGGAGATTGCCGGAGTCGAAGCGTTGATACGCTGGAATAAAGAAGGGAGGGCCATACCTCCGAGCGACTTCATTCCCATCGCCGAAGCCTCTACTTTGATTCACAGTATCGGAATCGTCGTACTCACGGAAGTCTGTAAGGCGATAATTACCTTACAACAAATTGGATTGACACCCCCAACCTTTTGTATCAACGTTTCCGGTAAACAATTTTCCGATACCGCATTAATACCGTCGATACTCGACATACTTTGCAAACACAATATTTCTCCTAACCATATTGAACTTGAAGTCACCGAAACGGCAATGATGGAATCCTTCGATAGGGTTTCAATGGCGCTCCGCGAATTTCGTAAAACCGGCGGTCACGTGGCGATCGACGATTTCGGCACCGGTTATTCCTCACTGAAATATTTGAATGAACTGCCGGCGGATACGCTGAAAATCGACCGATCCTTCGTCGCCCAAATCGAATCCAGCCATGACCATGGCAGCATCGCCTCGATGGTAATAAAACTCGCCCGCAACCTGGACATGCAAGTCATCGCCGAAGGCGTCGAAAACGAAACCCAAGACCGTTGGCTACGCGATAACCATTGTGACCTGGGACAAGGCTGGCTTTATGGTCGTCCCATGACTTTGGATGTGTTGATCGACTGGTTGCAAGAGCGGTCACTACAAACGATGCAACACTCTCAATCCTAAAGACAGTTCAATTATGCCGACACAGGAAACGCTGCGTAAACGCCTCTGGCAAGTACGCTGGAGATTGCTAGGTAATTTTGTACCGTTTGCAGCTATTGCCGTCACATTCGCAGCGATCATCGGCAAAATGCAGGTGGAAGAAGCGATGCTCAATCTACGCACCGCTGAAGTCAATGCTGTCGCCAGAGGCGTCACCGCGATCACGCGCGGCATGGACCACATGCCGCGCGATATTCGTTTCCTCTATCTCTTGAACGATATTCCCGCAATCGTCAGCAAGCCTTCCGCTCCGGTCTTACGCCAGCTGGAGGCTATTTTCATCGCTTTTCTCAATGCCAGCGGCACTTATTCTCAAGCGCGTTGGATCGATGCTACGGGGCAAGAACGGGTACGCGTCGATCATAACGGCGAATGGACGTGGATTGTGCCCTACAACACGCTGCAAATGAAGAAACACCGCTATTATTTTCAGGAAGCCATGAGATTGCCTAATCACGGCATTTTCATTTCGCCGATGGACCTGAATATCGAACATCGCAATATAGCTATCCCTTATGAACCCACACTACGCGTCGCCACACCGGTAGTCGACCAAAAGGGTCGGCGCCAGGGAATTCTGATTCTCAACCAAAACATGAGCGATGACCTGTTCCTATTGACCAACTTTGGTGTGAACAGCACGATTACATTGGTCAATGAGCAGGGGTTCTGGCTGAAAGGCGAACATAAGAGCGACGAATGGGGACATTCTCTGGACAAACCTGAACTCAGTCTCGCCTTTCGACATCCCGAAGCATGGCGAAAAATTTCTCGACAAAAATTAGGACAATTCGAAATAGCCAGCGGATTATGGACTTTCCGTCGGGTGGAAATGATGCCCGACAAACTGATCAGCTCGGCAGACCATCTCTTGAATTATCCACGCTTAACCGTGATTTCTAAGATTCCGACCACGAAGCTCGTCGAATTACGACGCGGAGTCATGTTGCCAACGCTGTCTATGCTATGTCTCACCATCATAGCGCTATTTTTTCTTTCCGCTTCACGGGCGTTATCCTGGCAGGCGCGAAACTCAGCACGCCAACTTATTAAAGCCAGGGCGAAGGAACTGGGTGAAACCAACGCCCGCTTGGAACAAGCCTATGCTAATTTGCGCCTGACCCAGGACGAACTGATCCGTAGCGAGAAACTATCGGCTTTGGGGTTGATGGTGTCTGGCGTCGCCCACGAAATAAATACGCCACTCGGCGCCGCGCTAGTAGCGGTTTCCAAAACACAAAGCGCCGGCCAGGAACTGGCACAGCGCTTTAGCGAAGGCCTTCGCCGGTCGGATTTGGAATCTTATCTGAAATTACAAGATGAAGGCCTAAGCTTGGCAAGCCGTAATTTAGAGAAAGCCGCCAAATTAGTTAATAGCTTCAAACAATTGGCCGTTGACCGGGCCAGCGAGGACCGACAACGCTTCAACTTAGACGAACTGGTCAATGAATGCTTATTGTTATTTCGCACTCCGGCTAAACGCGCAAATATTGAATTAATCACCGATGTTGAATTGAATATCGAGATGAACAGTTACCCCGGTCCTCTCAGTCAAATTCTGCATAATTTAATCGATAATGCTATGGTCCACGCCTTCAAAAACCGACCGGGCGGCCGTATCAATATTTACTCAGGAAAAAGCAATGAGCCTGGATTCATCCGCCTCAATGTCGACGATAACGGCAACGGTATTGATCCGCACACAATACAAAAAATATTCGACCCATTTTTCACTACCCGGCGCGGCGAAGGTGGAATGGGCTTGGGACTGCATATCAGTCACCATATCGCCAAAGAAGTGCTCGGTGCCAACTTAAACGTAACGAGCTCCCCCGAGCGGGGAACTTGCTTTACTTTAGATATGCCGCTTAGGGCACCGGGGCATCCTGAAAACAGCAAGGAGAATATTTAAGTCCTATGAGAGAGACATACCAACTCGCAGCTATTCCGTCTCATCGATAATATTAATAAACCGAAATTTTCGGTTTATTAGGAAACGAGGCATAAAAAAAGGGCTTAGATTTTACTCTAAGCCCTTGTTTTGTATGGCACCCCCGGACGGGCTCGAACCGCCGACCTAGTGATTAACAGTCACCAGTCCATCATCAATTCAAGCCATTGAAACATCTGAATTTATTACCATATCTTATTGTTTTATAAAATGAATAAACATTTCTTTACATTTCCATGGATTTCTTTAAAATACTAAAAACAGCAAAAAAAGGTTGACCAGAGGTTGACCAGAAATATCACCGTTTTTAGAACGGGTGACTTCATTAAGAACAGGTGATTACTAAACAACCACCCGCTCAAGCGGGTGGGTTCCAATAACGGACTGAAAGTCCGGATACGCGTCGACTAAACGACGCGTCTTAGTCGGGCTCCATCTTGAAATTATCGTTTGGATTAGGTTCAAAGTGATGCTCCAAATATTGCTTTATCATCTCATCAGTCATTTGCCCCACTGTGGCGCAAAAATAACCGCGGGCTCAAAAATGTCGACCCCAATATCGCTTTTTCAAGTGCGGGAACTCTTCGAACAGATAGCTCGAAGTTCGTCCCTTGATTCGCCTCATGATTTCGCTTGGGGCCATAGTCGGCGGCGCACTCACCAAAATGTGCACATGATCTTTGCTCACGACACCTTTGATAATCCGTATCTCAAAGGCTTCGCATGTCTGCCGCACCAAGTCTCTCACTCGTTCGGCTATTTCATCCTTCAGCACTTTATAACGATACTTCGTAACCCAAACAAAATGATACTCAATTTGGTAAACCGTATGGCTGCCGTATCTATAGTCCATCGCCACCTCCTTGGGCAAATTATCGCAGCTAAAGCTGACCGGCTAAAGCCGGTGGTTTAAACCTTATGATGGATAATTAAAAAATGCGTCACCTAAAAATCACCCGTTCTGACGTAGGAGCTGAAGAAATGGCTGAAAAAATCAATTTCACGCAACAAAGAATTGAAAACCTTCCATCTCCAGGAACCGGAAGAACTGATTATTACGATACAACATGCCCTAAACTGACTTGCAGAGTCAGCAACACGGGAAATAAGAGTTTTGTAGTTCTAAAAAAGAACGAAGCGGGAAAAGTTCAACGCATTACTTTAGGGCGTTTCCCTGATATTTCTGTTTCCCAAGCGCGTAAGTTGGCGATCGAGACACTATCCGAATTAGCGGATGGCATTGACCCCATTGAAGAAAAACGCAAGAAACGTTATCAGGCCATTACTCTGCAACAACTTTTTGACATTTACCTGGAGGACAAGCCGGAACTTCGGGAAGCTTCGAAGTTGGACTACAGCAGAAAACTGAGACAAGGCTTTTCCGATTGGCTGAATAAGCCGATCAACGAAGTCACCCGCGATATGGTCAAGGCGCGGCGTAACAGCTTCACTGGCGGACGGGATAACAAGATGCGCGTGTTGCGTTTGCTGATGACTTACGCATACCAAACCCTAAAAGCCATTGAAGAAAACCCTGTCGATATTTTGAAAGAAGGCAAGCTTTGGGCGAAAGCAAAGCGGAAAAAACGGATGATCCCGAGCGACAGCTTGAAGGATTGGTATGAAGCTGTTTTAAGCCTGGATAACGAAAAAGCCAAAGTCTACCTCTTGTTATTACTACATACCGGCTTAAGGGATCAAGATATCCGCTATCTGGAATGGAAGGATGTTGACTTCAAGAATGATTGCTTTGTCGCCCGTGACACCAAGAACCATACCGACTTCACTGCCTACATTGCGCCCCAAGTAAAGCCATATCTCAGAAATCTGCAAAGTCTTACCGGTAATGACCGTTATATGTTTCCTGGTGAAACCAAAGACGGCGTGATGGGGATCCCACGTAAACCTATAACCCAAGTCTGCAAACAAACTGGCATTGAGTTTTCCAGCCATGATCTAAAACGCACCTTCCTGACAATCGGTGAGGCGGCTATGATCCCCTTCTCTCTACTCAAGGCCCTGGCGAATCATAAGACCGATGGCGACGTTACCGGCGGCTATATCAACCCAGAAGCCAAAACAATGAAGGCTGCAACGTTCAAAATCGCCGATTACATCCATCAACACACCGCACCAGCAAATGATAATGTGATTACTCTAAAATCAAGCGGCCAGTAGCAGGAGATTTTTTTGAATCAATATTTATCAGATTTTCAGAAATTGATAAAAACTGATAAGACTGCTAAATTATCTATCAATTTATAGAAAATTGATAATTATTGATAGTTTTTTATCATTCCATGAAAAAACCGAACTCCCCTACTCCGCCGGATGAACTGCTGGAAAAACACATCAACGCAATGAACAAGATATTGCGTTGCAAATTAACGCCTCTTCACAACGAGAAATACATCCATTGGGACAAGCTTCGGCATCTTTCCCCTCCAGACGATCTAACACACGAACAATGGTGGCTAGGCATTAAGTTTGCGCGTATGACTCAGTTCAAAGAGCTGCCAATTTTAAACGTGCGGGATTCACCCTTTGAATACATGCTTACTGACAGTGCATTATCGATGCTACATAAAATCGATAGCCAGGCCAGCGGGAGAATCGGCTTTTCGTCATCAGTCACCACAGAGGAAACCAGGGACCGGTTTATTTTTAACTCATTGGTTGAGGAAGCTATTACCTCCAGCCAACTCGAGGGTGCATCAACCACCCGGCAAAACGCTGTCGACATGATCCGCTACCAACGTAAGCCGAAAGACAAAAGCGAAAAAATGATCATGAACAATTACATTGCCATGAACATGATTCGTGAAATGATAAACCAACCATTGACCTTTGAAAGTCTGATGAACCTTCATCGCGTATTGACTGAGGAAACATTGGACGATCCAACGGCCGCCGGTAGGTTGCAAAAGCCCGGAGAAGAACGGGTGACCGTAGTAGACAATGCTTCGATGAAAGTCTTGCACAATCCGCCGCCAGCAGAAAAATTGCGGGAGCGAATCGAAGCCATGTTGAAGTTCGCCAACGAGACAGAAAGCGAAACCTTCATCCACCCTGTCATCCGAGCGATTATCCTGCATTTCTGGTTAGCCTATGAGCATCCTTTCTTAGATGGCAATGGTAGAACCGCAAGAGCATTATTTTATTGGTCCATGCTGCGTCACGGCTACTGGCTATTCGAATATATCTCCATATCCAGGATTCTAAAAAACGCTCCGGCCAAATATGGTCGCTCCTATCTAGAGACGGAAACCGATGACAACGATTTGACTTACTTCATCAACTATCAGTTGGAAGTCATCGACCAAGCACTTCAAGACTTGGAAAAGTATTTGGAGCGCAAAGCAAAACAGGTGAAACAAGCTGAAAAACTACTCAAACATTCCAACTTGAATCACCGAGAACTTGCTCTGATAAGCCATGCAATCCGCCATCCTGGACACGAATACTCAGTAAAATCCCATCAAGTCAGCCACCGCATTGCTTATGCGACATCTCGAGCGGATTTGATACATTTACACAAATTGGGATTATTGGAACAACGGCGCATTGGCGCTAAAACATTGGAATTTATTGCTCCGGATAATCTGGAGGAAATCATCCGAGGTATTGCAATAGACCGGTTTATCTGAACCTATCTCGACGGGGAGAAAAGCCGTTCCTTTGCGGCCTGGTTCAGATTCTTTTCAAAGGACTGACACTGTAAGGGGTGTTTTATGGAAAAACCTAATTGGTTCGATCTGGAAAATTATCGTTCTTTGGAACAATTTAACCTAAAAGAATGGTGGGTACAGTTAGAGCTAAGGAGAGATATTCGCGATTTTTTTAGCTATGGATACTCCACTAATACTAAATATGAAAAATTTGTAACCAAAGTTGTAGAAGAAATAAAAAAAAGCGGTATTGTTAAAACATATCTTGTAGAGTTGGAAAATATTGGAAGTCCTTTAAAACCAACTGTTCGTGACATAAGTGCATTGGAGATATTTTCTTCGAGCTCTCTTATTCAGAGCAAAATGCCACATAATTGTTATAGCGATGAAAGTTTTGATAATTTACTAAGTGGTATTGATTGCACTTTTAATGAGTCGAAAGGACATTTATTAATCAATTTGGATGCGTCTGATGAGCAATTAAAAAGAGATTTTGGAAATTGGTTAAAAACTAAGAAAAGACCATCAAGCATTTATAAGAATAAAACTAATTTCAATACCCGTAATATTGAATCCTGGATAGATATGCGATTGCTACCATTTATTGATTTATCGATTATTTTCGAAGCTGAAAATATTCCATATAACATAGAAGATTTTGGTAGATGGCTTTTTAGTGACGGAACAAAATATCAAGACAGGGAAAATTTGCTCAAAACTATAAGAACGCGTGCGAATTGGCTAATCGACTCATCGACGCTTTCTCAAATGATTACACAGCTAGAAAATTTTTAGCCATTTTTTTTTCCTATTTTCTAATCTTCTCTTTCCTTACCATCTTCCACGTTACTTAACCAATGTGGAAGATGACCATGACACAAAAAGTCACATTAACCGATGATGAGCTGGTAGACCAAACCACAGCAGGCCGCCTGCTCTGCATACCACCTGCAACCCTCCAAAAATGGCGCAGTACCGGAGAGAATAATATTCCGTTCGTTAAGATCGGGAGAAATGTTCGCTATCGGACGGTTGATCTTCGGGAATATATCGAGCGCCACACCAAGCGCAGTGGAGTGGCGGCATGATCAACCACGCACAGCGCTTAAAGTCTATCGGGGCATCAGAAGCCGCGGCAGCCATTGGAATCAATCCCTACTGTACACAGGTCGATCTATGGATGGAAAAAACTTGGGATAAAAATTCACTTCCACCGATGCGTTAGGATTGTAACTGTTCAACTTGGCCAGAATCGGTGTTCAAATAAATCAGAATACGCACCGGGAGGGAAAAACGACGATTTGAAAATGAGCACGACTGATCTGGATGAAGTTAATTGCCGACTGGATGATGTAGAGAGCTGGCTATATCCTGCCCTTATTGCACTAGGAGAAGCTGTTTCAACAATCGATAGCGATGAGATAGAAAAAGCAAATATGCAGCGCATCGGCTACTTGATTTCAACATTGACCGAATTGACATATCGGGTTAAAGGATTGAAGAACCGTATTGATGAGAGAATCGCTATAGCCAACTACACCGAACAAAACAAGCAGGAAAATGCTTGATTGTTGTTTGATTGAAGCTTGATTAAGAACCGGTCTTTTGGCCGGTTTTTTATTGGTGGAAATGTCAAAAACAGGTATATTTTTACAGTTTCACTGTTTCTTCTTACGAGGGTTAAGACAATGAAATTTCCAGAAGAACTAAAGAATGTCGCGCTGGTAATAGTTTTGTTGCTAGTCCTCGGAATGGTTGTTTATATCTATTCCACAGCTACCATGAGCATGGGGGATTTTTCTGGAAACGGTAGATAACACTAGAGTAATTTGACAAAAAACTATCCCCACCGAAGCGGGGTGATGTTTACGACTTTAGCTCATCCTTAGGCGCCCCGCTTCTTCATCCGGGCAAATCCAATACCTGCGAACCCGAAGAACATTAGGGTCAGCGTAGCGGGTTCAGGTACTGTAGCGGATTCTTGGCCGTTGGATGGAGACCAAACCGCATAAACCATGGTCTCCGTTGTCAACACTACCTCATCATACCAATACAGTTGGGTAGGTTGTCGTGCAACAATGTGATCACAATTGCTCCAACAATCTGGAGCGGTGTTCCAAGCGCTCCTCGCGTCGATCTCATCACCGACAACATCTACCCAAAAAACAGTGATAGCTTCGCACAAAGACCAATTCTGACAACCATGAGTCAACGAAGGATCAGAGTCAAATCGGTACCCATCTAAATCTATAAATACCTGCGACAATAAAGCGTTTGAGGCAATGGCAGCATCTGTCTCAACCTGAAACAAAAAGTCCCCTGGCTCGTCACAACCATCAAATAAGTTCGCGCAGGTATCGTCGATAAATTGAACGTCATATAACGATTCTCCTACAATGACACCAAACGCACCCATAAGCTGTCCGTTTTGTATATCTAAAGTTGCAGCTCGTACCGGTGCAGTTAGAGCGAACAAAATTACGCAAAGAGGTACAAATATTTTGTAGTACAAGACTATTCCTTATTTTTGTTTGAGCCAGAGGCAAAATTCGTTCCATCCACCGCCGCCTTGTGGGCTAAGGCGGTAAATAGTAGGGCTACGACACTCGATTTGTGTAGTAATGATTTGTGGATTGTAAGCAAATCGGATTCCTCGAATACCTAATCCACCAATAGAGCAATCGATCCGATAAAGAGAATTGACCAAATAATCAGAAAAAGACCCGTACTTGCAGTAGTATCACTATAAGTTGTCGTAAAGCTTTTTCACACTTATCGCTCCGAAACTAATTCGAACATCACCCCATCCTCTTACCGCCGTGATATTCCCGAGCAAGTCCATTGCTGATCAAACTCGCGGCCAGGCTTTCGCCATCTCGAAAATATCCGGCAATGAATCGCCGCCATTAACTATTTTGACGGTCTGTGATTTGAAAAGCGAACTTTAATCTTAAGTTTAGCTGGTTATGAATCATTCAAAAATCGTTAGTGCTCACGTGCAACTCCGCTAACGAATTCCGTGGGATCATTATGCAATTGAAACAATGTTTCAGGAGTCGAAAGATCATCAATCTGATAAATACATCCTGGAGCAGTTACCACCTCTTGAATTGGCTCAACATCTTGATGCAAGCGAACATCTAATTTGGAGCACCACTCTTGGTCATATTCTATCCGTTCCGCCATCGGCCATGTTGGCCGCGCGTTCTCCGTCAAATCTATGCCGCGATAGAATAGCCTGTCATCAATTGAAATATGAGGCCATGAAAAATATTGATCGCCGTAATTGCAACATCCAAGTGAAATGGCACCTCCAATAGTGGGAAAGGCAGAAAGTTCACTCATATAGTAGATAAGAGATAGTCCAGTCGAAATTAACGACTTTCCTTCTTTCTTTGCTAATTCAAATCCTTGACGTATAAAATCGCAGGCTTCCGCAGTTCCAACCGGAAAAAATATAGATCCACCTTTCTCGACATTAAAGAATCGAACTGAATTTTCTATTTTAGAAATAATTACGATCGACAAAGAAGGTAGCCCATTGTCGAGGAAACCTACGACGGTAGCTTTGCAACACCAAGACTCCGGTTCACAGGCTCGCTTGAGAAAAAAGGCTAATAGTCTTGTGGTATCGTAGAAACCCATCCGCTTATCGCTTTTTCGATTATGGTTATCTACAATCTGCCGAACAATATCAGCGGCAGATATCGCCGGCAATGCGTTCCCGGCTACTACCATTGCGCTACTTCCACCCAATTCGAATGTTTTTACTCCTGCATCTGAAATCGTATTGCCATTATGAGAAAGGCGACTATCTGCCGCGACTGCTACGATTCTTCCAACCTCTTCGTTCCAAGCTATCGCGCCAAACCCAATGGTCATTAATTACTCCTTTTTTGCCAGATCAAGCCTACTTAAAACTATTCTGCAAGTTTCTATAAATTTCAATTCAAAGTTGACCAGAGGTTGACCTCTAGATTTCAGGCATAAAAAAAGGGCTTAGATTTTACTCTAAGCCCTTGTTTTGTATGGCTCCCCCGGACGGGCTCGAACCGCCGACCTAGTGATTAACAGTCACCCGCTCTACCGACTGAGCTACAGGGGAATAATTCTTTTTTCTCAATGGCGCGCCCGGAGAGATTCGAACTCCCGACCGCTCGGTTCGTAGCCGAGTACTCTATCCAGCTGAGCTACGGGCGCCTTATTGAGCCGTTTATTATCCCTTTTTACTAATTTTGAGTCAAGCTTTTTTCCTTAAAATTTTGACTTTCAGTTAATGGCGGAGAGTGAGGGATTCGAACCCTCGATGGGCTTTTGACCCATACTCCCTTAGCAGGGGAGCGCCTTCGGCCTCTCGGCCAACTCTCCTAAACCTTTTTACTCGTCAGAGCTCGATGAATCAGCCTGTTCTTTCTTGATTCTCTCGTAGATCTCTTCTCTATGCACTGACACTTCTTTTGGCGCATTTACACCGATGCGAACCTGATTACCTTTAACGCCCAGAACGGTGACAGTAACGTCATCACCGATCATCAAGGTCTCTCCAACCCGCCGAGTTAAGATAAGCATACTATCTCCCTACGTTTCCTAATGATTGTCCGCCATTCGTGCAATGACCAAACGAGCCGTATATGATACCTCTCTTTTTAGTAAAAAGGAAGGCCTTTTATTGTTCTTTTTTATCCAGCCCGAATGCTTTGTGCAAGGAACGAACAGCTAGTTCTAAGTATTTTTCATCAACCACAACAGAAATCTTTATTTCTGATGTGGAGATCATTCTAATATTAATTCCCTCTTCTGCCAATGTTTTAAACATCGTGCTGGCAATTCCGGCATGAGAACGCATACCGACGCCGACAATCGATACCTTGACGATGTTATCGTCGCCCGTTACCCGTCTGGCTCCCATGTCGCTGCAGACCTTTTCCAGGATCGCCATGGCCCGCAAATAATCGTTGCGATGGACGGTAAAGGTAAAGTCGGTGGTCGCATCTTCGGCGATATTTTGGACGATCATATCCACTTCGATATTCTGATCGGCGATCGGCCCTAGAATTTTCGAGGCAACGCCCGGCAAATCGGGTACGCCGGTCACGGTCAGTTTGGCCTCGTCCTTGTTAAATGCAATTCCTGAAACTAAAGCTTTTTCCATTTCCGATTCCTCATCATAGCTAATTAGCGTACCCGGCCCCTCTTCAAACGATGACAACACCCTTAACGCAACATTATATTTTCCGGCAAATTCCACCGACCGGATTTGCAAGACTTTCGACCCCAGACTGGCCATTTCCAGCATTTCCTCGAAGGTAATCTTGTCCAGACGTCTTGCCTTGGGCTCGACCCTCGGATCAGTGGTGTAAACACCGTCGACATCGGTGTAAATATGGCATTCGTCGGCCTTGACCGCAGCCGCCAAGGCCACCGCTGTAGTATCCGAACCGCCCCGCCCCAGGGTCGTGATGTTGCCGTGCTCATCGACCCCTTGAAAACCGGCGACGACAACGACCCTGCCGGACTTCAGATCGGCATGTATTTTCCTGTCGTCGATTTCCTGGATGCGCGCCTTGGTGTGACTGCTGTCGGTCAAAATCCTGACCTGGGCGCCGGTATAGGAGCAGGCTGAACAACCCAGTTCATGCAACGCCATGCACAGTAACGATATCGTGACTTGCTCGCCGGTAGAAAGCAGCACGTCCATCTCTCTTTCGGTGGGCTGCGTTTGTATCTCCTTGGCCAAGGCGACCAGGCGATTGGTTTCCCCGCTCATCGCCGAGACCACGGCGACAACCTGGTCGCCCTGGTCACGGGCTTTTTTTATTTTCTCGGCGACAGCCTTGATCCGTTCGACCGAGCCGACGGAAGTGCCGCCGAATTTATAGACATAAAGAGCCATGCTAAAAAGTGATTATCGAATCCAATAAAACGGCTTAAGCGCCCAGTTGTTGTTTAACCCACTCGGGCACTTGCTTTAACGCCGCATCCAGATTGGAGGGATCGTTGCCGCCCGCCTGCGCCATATCCGGGCGGCCGCCGCCCTTCCCGCCGACCTGGGTGGCAACTGAATTAACCAAATCGCCGGCTTTCAGGCGGGACGTTTGATCTTTCGAGACGCCGGCAATCAGGCTGACTTTATCGCCTTTGACTGTCGCCAAGACGATCGCGGAGCTGCCCAATTTGTTTTTCAACTGATCGACCATATCGCGCATGGCTTTCGGATCGACATCCTCCAATTTGACGGCCAACACGTTAACCCCATCGACCTCGACGGCCTGACTGCTCAACTCTCCGCCGGCCGAACTGGCCAACTTTCCTTTCAGCTTTTCCAGTTCCTTTTCCAGCGTGCGGTTTTTCTCCAGCAATTGCTGGACTTTTTCAGCCGCCTTGTCGGGCGCACTTTTCACCAAACCGGCAATGCTGCCCAAGACTTGGTCGCGAGCGGCCAGCCAATCCAAGGCCGCCTGCCCGGTGACCGCTTCCAACCTTCTGACGCCGGCAGCAACGCCGGTTTCGCTGATGATCTTGAACAGACCGATATCCCCAGCCCTGTCGACATGGGTGCCGCCGCACAATTCGGTGGAAAATTCGCCGATCCGCAACACCCGGACCTCATCGCCGTATTTTTCCCCGAACAGCGCCATCGCACCAGCCTTGACGGCCTCATCCTTAGCCATGATCTCGGCCGAAACCGGGTTGTTCAGTCGAATTTGTTCGTTGACCAAACGCTCGATCATTGCGATTTCGTCGGCCGTCAACGGTTCGAAATGGGAAAAGTCGAAGCGCAAACGCTCCGGATTCACCAACGAACCTTTTTGCGCGACGTGCTCGCCCAAGGTTTTTCGCAATGCCGCATGCAGCAGATGCGTGGCGGAATGGTTCAACTGGGTCGCCATGCGTTTCTCGGCATCGACCTTAACTCGACAGCTCGAATCTTCGTTGATTTCACCTTGAATTACGATGCCCTTGTGTAAAAATAAATCGCCGCCCTGCTTTTGCGTATCGCGTACTGCAAACACCGCGCCGTCGACTTCGATGCGCCCGCTGTCGCCGACCTGGCCACCGGACTCCGCATAGCACGGGGTTTGGTCCAATACGACCACGCCTTCCTCGCCTTCCTGCAAGCTAGCGACCGGCTGGCCTTGTTTGAACAAGCCGACGATCTTGGCCGAGCCTTCCAACTGTTGATAACCGGTAAATTCGGTCTGGCTGTCCAGCTTGATATCCTGATCGTAATCGGCCGCGAAATGCCCGCCGGCACGCGCCCTTTCCCGTTGCGCCGCCATTTCCACTTCGAAGCCGGCATGATCGACGGTCAAGCCATGTTCGCGCGCGAAATCCGCGGTCAAGTCGACCGGGAAACCGTAGGTGTCATAAAGCAGGAATACGACATCGCCCGGAATCACCTTACCGTCAAGTTTGGCGACGCAGGACTCCAACACCTTCATGCCTTGTTCCAGGGTTTCGGCGAAGCGTTGCTCCTCTTTTTTCAGTACCCGTTCCACTTGCTCTTGGGCCTGCTTCAATTCAGGATAGGCTTCGCCCATTTCCGCCACCAACGGGGCCACCAATTTATAAAAGAAGGTGTCGTGGATACCCAGACGATAACCGTGGCGGATCGCGCGGCGGATGATCCGGCGCAATACGTAACCGCGCCCCTCGTTGGACGGTAACACGCCGTCCGCGACCAAAAAGGCGCAGGAACGGATGTGGTCGGCGATCACTCGCAGCGAACTGTTGTCCAGATCGGTGACATTGGCCAATTGCGCCGCGGATTTCAGGATGTTTTGAAACAGGTCGATTTCATAATTGCTGTGCACGCCTTGCAGCACCGCCGCGATACGCTCCAACCCCATGCCGGTATCGACCGAAGGTGCCGGCAACGGCGTCAGGTTGCCGTCTTTATCGCGGTCGTATTGCATGAACACGAGATTCCAGATTTCGATATAACGGTCGCCTTCCTCGTCGGGACTGCCCGGAGGACCGCCGGCGACGTCTTCACCATGATCATAAAAAATCTCGGTACACGGACCGCAGGGGCCAACATCCCCCATCGACCAGAAATTATCCTTGGCGCCGATGCGGGAAAAACGCGCCGGGTCGACCTTGATGTCATCCAGCCAGATAGAGGCCGCCTCGTCGTCTTCCTCGAACACGGTGACCCACAGCTTTTCCGCCGGAATACCCAATTCCTTGGTCAAAAAATCCCAGGCATAATGAATCGCGTCTTTTTTGAAATAATCGCCGAAGCTGAAATTACCCAGCATTTCAAAGAAAGTATGGTGGCGAGCGGTATAACCGACGTTTTCCAAATCGTTATGCTTGCCGCCGGCGCGAACGCAACGCTGACTGGTCACCGCGCGAGTATAATCGCGTTTCTCCCGCCCCAGGAACACATCCTTGAATTGCACCATGCCGGCATTGGTAAACAGCAAGGTCGGGTCATTGCCAGGCACCAACGAACTCGATGGCTGGACGGAATGCCCTCTTTCGCGAAAAAACTCCAAAAATGCGCTGCGCAATTCCGCGCTGGTCATATTTTTCATCATGTTCAGGTTTACTAACTACTCATTATTTATTGCTTAACTCGAACAGCACAGACATGTTACCGTTCCAGCCTAATCCCCATGTGCACGAACAACTTTTTGATCATTTCCCCGCTGAACCCCCTTTGTTGTAAAAAGCGGCTGCGTTTAAGCCACTCTTTGGCCGGCAAATGCTTGTCCACGCTGTATTTTCCCAAATAAACGTTTTCCAATAGCTCGCTCCAACTTCCGGCCAAATCCTCGACCAGCCCATCGAGTTCACTGTATTCGACGCCATGTTGCTGCAATTCATAAGCAATACGCAACGGACCGTAGCCTTTCTCTATTCGTTGCCGGGCATAACTATGCGCGTAACGCTCATCGCTTTGCCAACCTTGCTCGGCCAATTCCTGAACCACGCGCTCAGTGTCCTGCCGACCGAAACCGCGAAATGCCAGCTTATCCAGCAACTCCTTTCGGCTGTGTTCGCGCCGAGCCAGCAATCTTAAACAAATATCTTTAATTTGTAGATCTTTTTCTGTCACGACTCGCTACTAAAACAAACGATAACCCGCAGCGCTACCGACATAAAAGCACCCGTCATTGGCAAGTTAAACAAAGCATCCTTATGTCTAACAGCTTGTGTTGTAAACACTGGCGCTTGGCACGAACTCGATTGACGATCGCAAACACCCTTGGCGGCGTCCTAAAAACCACTTACGGCTCAATCGGAATCCGTCTCTTGGTTTTCGGCTGACTCGGCCTCTTTGGTTTTCTTAGTGCTGCCAAATACCTCTGCCCTGATGGCGCCTTCCAACTCCTTCGCTTTGTCCGGATTATCCTTCAAATATTGTTTGGCATTGTCCTTGCCCTGACCAATTTTTTCGTTGCCGTAGCTGTACCAGGAACCGGCTTTTTGAACGAAACCGTATTGCACGCCAAGGTCCACTAATTCTCCGTAAAAAGAAACCCCTTCGCCATACAGAATCTCGAACTCGGCCTGTTTGAAAGGAGGCGCCACCTTATTCTTGACGACCTTGACGCGGGTGTCGTTACCGATGACTTCATCGCCTTTCTTGATCGAGCCGATGCGGCGAATATCCAACCGCACCGAGGAATAAAATTTCAAGGCGTTACCGCCGGTCGTGGTTTCCGGATTACCGAACATCACCCCAATCTTCATCCGCAATTGGTTGATGAAGATCACCAGGGTATTGGAGCGCTTGATATTGGCCGTCAGTTTGCGTAACGCTTGCGACATCAACCGCGCCTGCAAGCCCATGTGGGAATCGCCCATCTCGCCCTCGATCTCCGCTTTCGGCGTCAACGCCGCAACCGAGTCGACGACCACGATATCGACGGCGCCCGAGCGCACCAACATGTCGGTGATCTCCAATGCCTGCTCGCCGGTATCGGGTTGCGAAACCAACAGATCGTCGACATTAACGCCGATCTTTTCCGCATAGATCGGATCCAAGGCATGCTCGGCATCGACGAAGGCCGCCGTTCCGCCCAACTTTTGCATTTCGGCAATGGTTTGTAACGACAATGTGGTTTTACCGGATGATTCCGGCCCGTAGATCTCGACTATCCGGCCGCGCGGTAACCCTCCGCAACCCAAGGCGATATCCAGCGACAAGGACCCCGTGGAAACGACCTCGATGTCTCGACTCGCCACCACATCGCCCATCCGCATGACGGAACCTTTACCAAACTGTTTATCAATCTGCATTAGCGCCGCACCGAGCGCTTTCTTTTTGTTTTCGTCCATTGTCTGACCGGCTGTGTGAATCGTTTGCAAAAACTAAACCCGGTATTATCACATAGAGCGACGAAGCGAAACAGTCTTGCGGGAAGAAAAAATCAGGAAAAGAAAAATCGCATTTTCCTTGATCGAACGCTGAAAAAATCCAGGACGGATAGCTGCAGCATTTACTAAGGTAAACCTGGATTATCGGGCATACTATTCAAGGAATGCAGGAAGGCAATCAAATCTGCTTTTTCCCGTTCAGTCAAATGCAATGGAAATATGGCCGGATCCTGGAATCGATTGTTATTGCCTCCTTTATCGTAATAATCGACGACTTCCTCCAAAGTTTGCAAACTGCCGTCATGCATATACGGCGCGGTCAAGGCTACGTTGCGTAAACTGGGGGTCTTGAACTTGCCGATATCGGCGACCACCTTGGTCACATTAAAACGCCCCAGCTCAGCGCGTTGTTTGGCCGTCAAGGGATATTGTTCGGAATTTTTTCCCTGGCGTAAAGCCTCGACAAACTCATCGATGACCGGCGACAGCTGTTTGGAACCAATACCGATATTGTAGAAGCGATTATCGCTGAACAAGGCGTGGTTCATCGAAATTTCATGGCAATTGGCGCAATTGCCCTTGCGCCGGAACACCAGCAGGCCTCGAGCTGCGCTGGTCGTTAAACGGCTGCGATCGCGGCCGAAATAATAACGGTCGAATGGCGAATTGCCGGCGATCTGAGTCCGTTCGTAACTGGCGATCGCCTTGGCCACATGCCGCGCCGTTATTTGTTGTTCGGTAATGGCAAAAACCCGCATTAAACGGCGCCGATAATCGCTATCCCGTTTAACGACAGCCAGTATTTGCTCGCGGTTCTTCAAACCGTGTTCGATTGGATTCAGCAACGGCCCCAAGGCCTGTTGTTCCAAGCTGGCGGCACGGCCGTCATGAAACAAGCTCCGATAAAAAGCGGCATTGATGATGGTCGGCGTATTGCGCAAGCCCCGCTGCCCGGCAATTCCTTCGGCGACACTCAATCCATCGCTGAATGCCCTGTCCGGTCGATGGCAACTGGCGCAGCTGATCGAGCCGTCGCTGCTGAAACGGCCATCATGAAAAAAATCCCTGCCCAGGGCGATCTTATCCGCCGTTTGCGGATTATCGGCAGGAATCTCGAGTGGCGGAAGGCCCAGTTGGTTATCGGCGTCGACCGATCCACTCAGCAACACTCCAAGCAGTAAGATAATGTGCATAAGCGCCTCCAAAAAAAAGCCGGCGGCCTGGGGTTAATCAAGTTCCGCCGGCGGAGGATGTACCGAAGGCACATCAAGAGGGGGGGGTTATTCTTGCTCAGGCATATCCTGAACAACAAGAATATAAGGCTGGCCTAAAGGAAACTTGTCGGTCGGCTTTTTAAAATAAATCACCTTACCGTAAGTTTCGTTGATAGCCGGTAAAATCGCCGCCGCCTCTTCCGCGGTCAAATCGGGAAAAGTCGCATGAGCCCGTGGCACTTCGGTCCGATGATAATGCCAATATTTTTTCTCTTCTTCCGGTAGGCCATTGAATTGTGCGGTCGTGATGATGTATTCGAAACCGATCGGCTTGTCCTGGTCTTTCATACCGGTATGAAACATCAGGCACAGCATGGTCTGGTCTTCATAAGCCTTGCAATGATGATGTACGACAGTCTGCAATTTCGGGTCATGAACATGGTGCGTATCCGGCGGCAAATGGCGGATGGCCTGAATGTGCAGATCGTTAAATCCCAAATGGTTGGGATATTCCTTCTGCCGCGGGTTCATCGTCTCGTTATAGCGTCGGTGACTGTCCGACACGATATCCTTCGACTCGGTGGCGTAAACACTGTTTACGGCGGTGAATAAAATAGTAGCAATCAGTAAATTTTTTGTTTTCATGGCAACCTTTGCTAGTTTTGTTGAATTGACAGAACCTCCTTAGTGAAGAACAAATGATCGGCCAAACCAATCAGTCATCCTATTATTCAGAATATACTAATATTTAAACCAAGTAAATAACTTGGTTATTAACTCGTGGAAAAATTATGAAATTATTTATTTTTGCCATCCTGGCATTACTCTCAACCAGCCTTTGCGCAACCTCTCGAACTCCTGAAATGGTATCTTTCGGCACCGCCGACGGCGGCACCATTCATGCCGATTACTATCCTGCCAGTGGAACGATGGCTGTGGTTCTCGCCCACGGCGCGATATTCAACAAGACGAGTTGGCGTGAATTAGCCGGACAATTGAGCGCCAACCAAATTGGCGCCCTGGCCATCGATTTTCGTGGCTACGGAAAATCCAAAAGCGGCGGCAGAGCAAGCGACCGTTTCCAGGATATCCTGGCCGCCATGCGTTATCTGCACCGGCAAAAAAACATCGAACAGGTCGCGGTCTTAGGCGCCAGCATGGGCGGTGGAGCGGCCGGCACTGCGGCCGTGCATGCGCAAAAGGGAGAAATCTCGCGTCTATTGCCATTATCCCCCGTCTCGATCGCAAATCCCGAAAAAATAAATGCCGGCAAGATTCTTTATATCGCCAGCGAGAAAGAAGCCGGCATCAAATCGATCAAGGCGCAATACCAACGGGCGCCCTCGCCCAAGCGGCTCGAATTGCTGCCAGGCAGGGCCCATGCCCAACATATCTTCAATACGAAAGAAAAATCCGCGTTGACCGCCACTATCATAGAATTTTTGCGCGAACAATAAGCCATCTATCATTGTCATAATTAGCCTAGAGGCGCCATGTTATGATGACCTAAAAACACAATAACGCTGGCAATCAATGGAAAACCTCTATCCCACCATCCGCAATACCGTACGCGCCGTCATCATCAAAAACGGCCGAGTGCTATTGCAGAAAAAACTGGATGAGCACCAGGGAATCCGCTATACCCTGCCCGGCGGCGCGCAGGAAACCGGCGAAACCCTAGAAGAAGCACTACAACGCGAATGCCTGGAAGAAATCGCGACTCGGGTCCTGCCCGACAAGGTCGTCCACATCAGCGATTATTTCAAACACAAACAACTGCCCGAACCGCATACCCGCCATCAATTGGAAATCCTGTTCCGCTGCCGCGTTCCCGATAGCTATGTTCCGCAGAACGGCAGCAAACCCGACAAACACCAGATCGCGATCGAATGGATCGCTATCAATGAGTTGTCACAGCACAAGCTGTCACCGGATTTTCTGAGCGACGTCCTGCCGAAACTGGCTACCGGTTGAACCGCTACAAAGGCAGACCATTGAAGCCCCAATTGAGCAAAAGCCTGCGTAACAACCTGAGATTCTTGCTGGCGGAAGCCGGTAACCAGGTTGTCGGGCTGCAAAATTACATTGCCCAAAACCATGACGGTTCCGCCGCCGAATTATTGGATCGCGGCGGTTATATCTTCAACCTGAAGGCGCGCATTCATAACGCCTGTTATCAACAAATGCAGAAAACCGCTAATAGCGAAAGCGAGAGTCTGGTGTTGCGCGCGGTCGACCATATCGCCAACCACTTGGAACGGATCGCCGAGCTGTGCAGCGATTGCAACCATCATGTCGCCCAACTGACGAGCCGAAAAAGTCTCTGTAGCGACGAATCGATCCAACTGCTGGATCGTGTCGCTCTGGGTATCAGCCTGATCGAACGTGCGCTATTCGATCGCGACACGCAGCTGGCCGTTAAAATCGGCGAGGCGCAACGCGCTTTGGACAAACACTGTCAACAACTGCTCGAACGTTGCGGCGCCTCGCTGAATGACAAAAAACATAACGACGACCTGGTTTCGTCGTTATTCGTGTTGCAAAGCATCAAGCATATGGGCAACACGCTACTGAAAATCAGCGAAACGATTTTATCCGCTTGCCTCGGGCAGCCGATTACGATGGACCGCTATCTTTCCCTGTCCGGCTTCGTCGACCATCTGCAGAAAAGCGGTGGCAACAAACTGATCGTCGAAACCATCGCCGAGACCCGATCCGGATCGGCCGTCTCCGGCATTAGCGAAACCGACAAAGACGACGTTATCGCGATCTTCAAGGACGGCAAAAAACACAAACTCAAGGAAGAGCAAAAAAGCGTGGAAAACTGGCACGAGATCTATCCGGGCATCGCGCCGAAAATTCTGTCTTATCGCAAACAAGGGCGCTCGGCCGCGTTGCTGATCGAACACTTACAAGGCACCACCTTCGAAAATATTCTGCTGCAGGGTTCCGATAAACTACAGAAAAAAGCGCTCACTCAACTGACCGAAACCCTGCACGATATTTGGCGGAAGACATTACGCCAACAGGATTTCAACGCCCACTACATGCTGCAACTGCAAAAGCGTTTGCCTGACGTCTATGCATTGCACCCGGCGTTTCAACAAAGCCGCGGCCTGATCGCCGGCATTGCCATGCCGTCATTCGATAAGCTGGTGAAACGCTGCCAAAAGCTGGAGAAAAAAATCGCCGCCCCTTTTTCCGTCTATATCCATGGCGACTTTAACACCGATAACATCATCTTCGATCCGCTAGAAAATAAGATCAACTTCATCGACCTGCACCGTTCCCGTTTCATGGATTATGTCCAGGATGTTTCGGTATTCATGGTTTCCAATTACCGGCTGCAGGCCCTGGACCAGTTTCACCGGCAACGGGTGCTCAAGGTCAATCTGGCCATGTACCGTTTCGCCGCCGACTTCGCCCAGCGCCGTAACGACGCCAGTTTCGAACTGCGCCTGGCGCTGGGGTTGGCGAGATCGCTGGCGACCTCGACCCGATTCACGCTGGACAAGACCCTGGCCAGGGCGATGTTTTACCGTTCCCGTTATTTGCTCGAACAGGTGCTGCAATGCAAACATTCCAGCACTTACCACGTACCCATCAAGGAGATTTTTTCTTGGCTAATCTAAAAATAGGCGTTGTCGGCCTGCCCGGCAAATGGTCCACGGAAACCCTGGCCGACACCGTCGCCGCGAAAACCGGTTTCAGACTGGTGATCGATATGAATCAGGTCACGCTGAACCTGGCGACACAGGAGCTTTTCTACAAGGGTTGGAATTTATGCCAATTGGACGCCTTGATCATCAAAAAAATCAGCGCCAATTATTGTCCGAACACGCTGGACCGGCTGGAGCTTTTGCGCGTGGCCGAAAACGCCGGCGTCGCCGTCTTCAGTCGCCCGGCCAGCATCCTGCGCTTGATCGACCGCCTCAGTTGCACGGTAAGCCTGCGCAACGCCGGCATACCGATGCCGCCCACCCGCGTGACCGAAGACATCTACGAAGCCATCGCCACCGTGCAGGAATTCGGTTCCGCCATTTTCAAACCGCTTTATTCCACCAAGGCGCGCGGCATGAGCGTGATCAGCGAAACCGACGGCAAGAATAAAATCCGCAAGGCGATCGAAAACTTCAAGGCGGACAACCCGATGATGTACATTCAGCAGAAAATGGACCTAGGCGGCCAAGACATGGGCTTGATGTTCCTGAATGGCGAATATCTGGGCGCCTATGCCAGGGTCAGCAAAAACAAATCCTGGAACACCACGATCAATAGCGGCGGCAGCTACGCTCCGGCCAACCCGTCGGCTGAAATCATCGCCCTGGCGCGGCGGGCGCAGAGTCTGTTCGACATGACCTATACCACCGTCGACGTGGCCGAGACCGAAAACGGCGCGTTCGTGTTCGAGGTGTCCGCGTTTGGCGGTTTTCGCGGCGCCAAGGAAGGCCTCGACCTGAACGTGGCCGATCTCTATAGCGATTATGTCATCGCCAGCATCGGCCGCTGATATGGAATTAACGACTGTAAAGTCACGCTTGCTGCGGGATGCGAGACCGGATGCCGCCAAACTGACACTGCAATGCGCCGGCTACCGCGTTACCGTGCTGAGCAATTCCGCCGCCTTGCTCGGCGTATTACGCGATTATTTCCACCCGTTTCTCTGTGACGCCACGGATACGGATATCACCGTTCAGGCCATCGAGTCGCCGATAGTCCAGCTGCCCTATCCGTTTCGCGACTGGAAACGGGAAGCCGGCAAAAGCGGGCGCAAGGACGCCTATTTCGACTTTACCGGCGGCCGCCTGATCCGCAAGGTCCGCACCGGCATGCTGTTTCTGCAAAGCGAGTCCGACTGCATCGCGGCAGGCCCTTGCCTGGCCTATCCCAACCAGGTCATCAATTTCATCAATGCCCAGATCATGAACCGGCTACAGCATCGAAACTGGCTGATCTGCCATGCCGCGGCGGTGGTTAAGGGCGACCGGGCCTATGCCATCGCCGGCTTTTCCGGCGGCGGCAAATCCACCTTCATGCTGCATTTGCTGGAAGACCGGAACATCGATTTTTTGACCAACGACCGCCTGTTCATCCGTCGCCGGCAACACAGCATCGACGCCGTCGGTATTGCCAAACTGCCGCGCATCAATCCCGGCACCATCGTCCACAACCCGCGCCTGCACAAACTGATTCCGGAACGTCAACGACAACACCTGCTGGCCCTGCCCAGACAGCAACTCTGGCAACTCGAGGACAAATACGATGTCGATATCGACGATTGCTACGGCAAAGACCGCATCGCCGACAGGACTCCCCTGCAAGCGTTTATTGTTTTAAACTGGAGACACGACAGCGAGGAAGCGACCAAAGCGACTGAGGTAAATCTGAGCGAACGGCGGGAACTGCTCGCGGCCATCATGAAATCGCCGGGCCCCTTTTACCAACAGAACGACGGCCGCTTCCTCACGGGAGACGAAAAACCGAACGAGGCCGCCTATCTGGCCGAACTCGGCGACATTCCCGTGTATGAAGTGACCGGACGCGTCGACTTCAAGGCGTTGCAGGACTTCTTCCATCAGCATATTATTCGGGAGACTGGACAATGAACAGGCAATTATTGTTAATGCGCCACGGCAAATCCGATTGGCGCGTGGACGCGGACGATTTCGACCGACCGTTGAAAACACGCGGTAAACGCGGCGCCCAGCGCATGGGCGTGTGGCTGCTGCAACAAAACCTGGTGCCCGATTACATCATCAGTTCGCCGGCGGAACGGGCCAGCAATACCGCCGCCAAGCTGACCAAGGCGATGGGCCTGACCCGGCAACATATCCACTATGACGCCCGCATCTACGAAGCGGACATCGAACAATTGCAAGCGGTGCTGGCCGACTGTCCGGCGCATAGCCATCGCGTTTTATTGGTCGGTCACAATCCGGGGCTGGAGGAATTGTTGTTGCATCTGCACGGCAGCGACATCGAACGGCCGGAAGACGGCAAACTGCTGCCCACCGCCACGCTGGCGGTGCTGAAGATGCCGGAAGACTGGAGCGAACTGAAACCCGGCACAGCCAAACTGACTTCCATCACCCGCGCTTCGACCCTGTCCGAAACCTTTCCGTTCAACGGCATTGCCGGCCTGGAACAACGCTTGAGGCCCGCTTATTATTATTCGCAATCGGCGGTCATCCCTTATCGGATTAAGAATTCGGAATTGCAGCTCCTATTGATTTCCTCCAGCGGCAAGAACCACTGGGTCGTCCCCAAGGGCATCATCGAACCGGGCTGCTCGGCGCATGCCTCGGCCGCCAACGAAGCCTGGGAGGAAGCCGGCGTGCGCGGCATCGTCAGCGAGCAAATGCTGGGCTGCTATCAATACCAAAAATGGGGAGGCACTTGTACCGTACAAGTCTTTCCGATGCTGGTCACCGACTTCATCGGCGACAGGGAATGGGAGGAGAGCCACCGCCACCGCGAATGGTTTACGTTGAAGAAAGCGACCCTGTTAATCGAGCAACAGCCATTACAAGCGATGTTTGCCGCGCTAGCAGCCGCTCTGGGCCAAGGTAAAAATTAATGCCGCGCAGCATTGCCGCCCTGATCCGGCACGGCGACTATCGCCAATTGCCCGATACGCCCAGCGCCCATCAACCCTTTGCGCTGACCGAGCAGGGCATGGCTCAGGCGGTGCGGGCGGTCGAGTTGTTACAACAACACAGCCGGCAACTGAATTGCCCGATTGACCCGGCCATCGCCTCTTCGACCCTGTTGCGGGCCTGGCAGACCGCCACGATCATCGGCGAAAACCTGCCCGACATGGAAGCCGGCGTGCAGCAACATGAGGAGTTGGCCGAACGCTGCGTCGGCGCCGCCGCCAATCTCAGCATGGGACAAATAACCGACATCCTTCGCCACGATCCGCGTTACCGAGAGCCGCCGGCCGACTGGAAGTCCAACAGCCATTATCGTTTGCCCTTTCCCGGCGCCGAATCGCTGATGCAAGCCGGCAAACGTGTCGCCAAGGTATTGGCCCGGGAAATGCGGGCAATGCGCCAGCAAAACCGGGGCGATCGAATCAAAGTCATCGTCGGTCACGGCGCCGCCTTCCGCCATGCGGCCCATCACCTCGGCATACTGAAATACGACCAAATCGCCCGCCTCAGCATGTATCATTGCCGCCCCGTTTTACTGGAACTGCACGACGATGACAGCTGGTCCCATATCGGCGGGGACTGGAAAATCAGACAGCAAAGCGAAAACCACATCGATTAACGCCATGCGTAACCCTCTCGACCTACCCAAATACAAAGGCCTTAAATGGATACAAGCCGACCTGCCGACCAAAGCGCAAAACTGGCCTTTGGGTAAATTGCATTCCTCGGACAAGGATCAGGACAGCCCGGCCGGACTGGAGCAACAACTGGCGCAATCGCAGCAGGAATATCCCTGGATCTGGCCGAAAGCACCGATCCTGTTCTTTTCCGACCTGCATGCGGATACCGATGCTTTCCTAGCCTCGTTGGTCGCATCCGGGGGCATCAAAAAAACCGGCCCCAAAGACCATCAGTTCAAACTGACCCGGAACGGCCGCAAGGCCCACTTCGTCATCGGCGGCGATTGTTTCGACAAAGGCCCCAGCAATCTGCGACTGCTGCGCTGCATCCGTCTACTGATCGAAAAAGGCGCCCGAGTGCATATCCTGGCCGGCAATCACGATATCCGTATCAAATTGGGGCTGCGTTCGGTCGACATGAGCAAGGACCCGAACAGCGAACACTTTTTCGTGCGCATGGGCGCCAAGGCCATGCCGTTTCTACGGGAAATCCGCCAACACTATTTACAAGGCGACGATGCCTTGCACGATATCCCGGACGAAGAGGAATGCCGCCGGCGCCTGTACCCTTCCGCAACATGGTTCGAAACCTTTCCGACTCAGGCCGAAGGAATCATGCCAAGCAAAGCCATCGACAAGGAATTGAAGCGTTTGCGCGAAAAGCTGGCCGATTTCGAGCAAGACCTGCACAAGGCCGGCCTGGACCTGCGCATCGCCTATGCCGCCGCTCGGAAGTGGCAGCAATTGTTCCTGCATAAAAACGGCGAATTCTACTGGTACTTCGACAAAATGCGCCTGGCTTTGCAGAAAGGCTCTTTTTTATTCGTTCATGCCGGACTGGACGACAGCGTCGCCCGGTTGATCCATAAAAAAGGCGTCAAACACCTGAACCAACAATTCAAACGGCATCTTAACGATGAAATGTTCACCTTCTATTACGGCCCCCTCGCCAATACCATCCGCACCAAATACCGCGACGTGGACCGGCCGATGACCCGGCAAGGCGTCGAACAATTGCGGCAAAAAGGCATCCACGCCATCGTCCATGGCCACAAGAACATGCGCTACGGTCAACGCATCATGCTGCGCAAGGGCATGGTCAATTTCGAATGCGACGCCTCGGTCGACCGCAACACCCGGAAAAAAGAAAATATCGGCTGGCAGCACGGCGCCGCCGTGACGATCTTCCAGCCGCAGGGCCGGGTACTCGCCATCAGCACCGATTATCCCTATATCAAAGTATTCCAACCACCGGCTTTATCATGAAACCAAGCAAGAAAAGTTTCCAGCACGAATCGATCCAGGACGCCAAAACCATCCAAAAAATCCTCAACGCCATCAGCGAAGGTATCGGCAAAGGCGAACTACAATTCAGCGACGAGGACGACGAAATTGTGTTTCACCCCGAAGGACTGATGCAGTTGAAGGTCAGCGCCGCCCAGGACGGCAACCAACAACGCTTCAACATCAAAGTCAGCTGGCAACTCGATAGCGAAAAACTGAAGAATAAGTCATTGAAGGTGAATGGATAGACAAAGATTGAAACCCGCATCGTCACTGATTATCGCTCGACTGAGAAACAGGCACGATAATCGAAAAACGAGACCCCTTGCCTAAAATCGAATCGACCGCAATCTCCCAGCCATTGCTAGCGGCCAATTCCTTGACGATAGCCAATCCCAACCCTTCTCCGACCGAATCGTCGCCTTTGCGGTAGGGCTCGAGTATCGTTTACAAAGCCTCCGGCGCAATACCGCAGCCATTATCGTAAACGTCGATCCGCAGCCGGTCGGATAGCCGCCTACAGCCGAGCAACAGTTTCGTCCCCGGCGCGCAATGTTTGATGGCATTGGCGACAAAATTCGACACGATGCGGATAAGCGGCATCGGCGTACACGATAATTCGACCGAGCACGGCATGACGTGAAATTGTAACCCTTTGTCGCTCGCCTCCTGGTGAAACATCTTACCCACCGAATCGGTGATCATGGCCAGGGGATAAAGTTCGACTTTCGCTCTGGATTCGGCCGCAGGCCTTGTTTCGGCCAAATACTGGTTGCACAACTGTTCGATATAACCGAATGCGTCGTGCAGGTGCTGGCGTACATCCGGACTTTGTTCCCGCGCCATCACATCCATCGTCGAACGCAACGACAGTAACGGTTGCCGAATGTCGTGCGAGGCCGTGGCCAATTGTTGTTGGCGTTTATTCGCCAGCTCCCGGGCCTGGGAATAGCGTTGTTCGGACTCGAACAACGCCCGGTTCAATTCGGCATCGCGTTTGGCGCTTTCCAATTCCCTCTGCAGCGCTTGTTCATGATCGTTGCGCAGGCCGCCCAAATGGATCGCAAAGGTACCCATCGTCGTTAAACTGACCAATAAATAGATACCCCGGTTTAACGACACGACCATCCATTCCGACAACGCCGAGCTGTCCAGAAACAGCGTAAATACATAGCAAGTCGCCGCGATCAGCAGCAAGGCCGTGTAAAAAGCCAGCATATTGCGTTTGCTGCTTCGCGACATCCAGGAATAAATACAATAACCTTGAGAGCCCAACATCAGGATCATGGCGATATAATTGACCGTCATCATGGCGACATTGCCGCTGAACGGTATCAGCAACAACATAAACAGGCACAGAACTGCCATGAACCGGCAAAAACCCTTAAACGGCTTATGGATAGCCGTTTTTTCCACGGCCAGCGACGACAGCAGAAAGCCCGATGCCGAGAAAACCAACGCCATCACCAAGCCGGAATACAGATTCCATTGCGGCCAGTCCGGCCACACATATTTAAAGGCATAGCCTTCTATTATCGCCAGGAAAAACAGGTATTCCAGAAACAGGATCCCGTAAAGCAACACGATGCGGCTGCGCATGGCGATGCCGAAGAAGAAAAAGGTCGCGATCAGCGTAGAGCTGAGACTATAAAAGATCGCGGCTTGAACGGTTTCGAGATGAACCTGATTGACGAATGCCGAATCCATCACTAACGAGATCGGCAGAAAGCTCACTCCCCTGGGCCGGTATTGCAGCAAAAATTCCGATTGCTGGCGGGCGGGTAATGTAAAGGCGATAGTGTTGAGTTTTATTCGCTTGTTGACGCGACGGCTAAAGGATTGCCGGCCATTGTGCTTAAGCAGCGTGACAGCCCCCTGCTCGGTCAACAAATAGGCATTGAGCAGCGGCACGAAAGGCGCGCCGAACACCAGGCGGCGGGTTTTAGTTTTTGCGGCATCATGATCGACGGACAGCAAAATCCAATAAACATCGTCCGAATTGCCGATATTGAAGGCTTCTCCCGATACGGTCTGATATTGCCCTTGCCGAAACCGATTGAGTGCGGACTGCAGGTTCAGCGTATCGTCCGGGTCATGAAGATAGCGAAATTCGGTGATCCGTTGACTGGCCGACGGCAAGGGCATCGCCGAATCGGCAAAAGCCGGGCTGCCGAGTATAAGCAATATGCTAATATACAGCCAACACGCAAAGCGGCGAACCGTGATGAAAACCAGACCCTTAAACATGCCATACCGCGCCATTATCGCCGACGATCACGAAATCGTCAGACAGGGTCTGCGCACCGCGCTGGAAACGCCGGGAATGGTCGAAAGCATGGGCCTTAAAGTCGTCGCCGAAACCGCTAACGGCATCGATACCATCGCCGAAGTGAAAATTCATAAACCCGATTTGCTGTTGCTCGATATCGCGATGCCGTTCGCCGACGGCACGGAAGTGCTCCCGGAAATCAAACGCTGGAGCCCCGCTACCCGCATCGTCGTGGTCACCGGCAGCAACGGCGGAGGGTTGGTGTGCAATCTGCTCGAAACCGGCGTCGACGGCATGTTTTACAAGGGAGCGTCGCTGGACGAGCTGTATCGAAAACTGCCCTTGATCCTGCGCGGCGGCCGCTACATCGCCGACCCCTTCCTCCAAGCCATGGAAAAACAAGATGCAGCGCAGTCGTTGACGGCGCGCGAACGGCAAATTCTGAACATGATCGTCACCGGCAAAACGAACAAAGAAATGGCCGAACTTCTGTTTATCAGCCCCAAAACCGTCGATAAGCACCGCACCAGCCTGATGACAAAATTGCATGTTCATTCGCTCGTAGAATTGCTCGCCTATGCATTGCGCGAAGGGTTAATCGATCCGGCCAATATCAGCGGACAGAGTTAATACTGTAGGGGGAAAGCGAAGAAATGACAATGGGGTGTTTACCCCGGTTGTAATGACAAACTTTCCGTCACCACAACCTGCAGGAACCTGATCTGGTCGCCGAATTCGCGCAATCGGCTTGATACGAAGCAGCCTATGCCTGTCTTGAGCCGGCTCTCAGCGAGCTAATACGAATGAATCGGACCTTGAACTCTCCGATTGAATATATTTTCAGAACGACCGAATCTCGGCATCAATACGTCAACAGCTTGATGCGGTCTATCGTTTATAACTTAGCATATTCCTCATCGAAATCCTTGGCGGCTGCATCCGTGAATGCGAAATTCTTGCGGATATAGGCAAGAGTCCTTTTTTCGGTGTCGGTCACTCCCTTCCCGTCATTGGCGGACTTGAAAAGGTCGGCCACTTCATCCTTGGACAATTTACCTTCACCGGCTCCAGTCGTGTGATGTTTTGCTAAATCCAGGAGCTCCTTCTCGTATTGTTCTCCATCGATGCTTACATAGGCCATGGTCTATCTCCCGTTTGCTTGGTTGTATTAAAGAATATATCAGCCCGCTAATAAATCCAACTTATTAATATGCCAGAATTTTAACCTCAATTAATCGTTCTCGTCAGATAAAACCTTCGAAAAAGAAGACGGACACCGTCACTTGCCGAACATGCCTGAAATTATTTGGTTGTTAGTGCGTTTTCGCTTCGTCTCGCCAGGGAGGTTTGATAAGAACTACCGGTCCCCAGCAAGACATTGGTTTCGTGATCACGAAGATCGATAAGCAAGACAGCATCATGCCGAACAGAATGATTGAGCGTCTGAACTTTTTCATGATTGTCGTGGAGCCCGTAGCTCCGATTAGCGAAGCGTAATCGGAGAACGTAATCATAACATTCGTGCGATTACGCTAGGCTAATCGCACCTACCGTACTGCGCCAATCTTGGTAGCTTAACGTCAAATTGACCAGTTGGTTAAGTGACGGCTTTAAGACAACCATTGATATAAACCTACTCCCGCAAAAACTGGTATTAACGCAAGAATCATTAAGACTCCAAAACAACCTCCAGAACGACTTAAATTAGAACGGTCGACTTGAGCAGGATTATCAAGAAGCCATTGCTTATGACACGAGCTACAATAAAGTTTTAGGAAACCGTTATTCCAAGCCTTTATTGTTCTGGCATCATGCGTTGCAACTTTATTACAGCGAAAACAACTAAATATTTTATCTTTTGGTTTTTTCTGTCGATTCAGTAAAACGATTGCTACTAATGCAGGAATACCACTTGGCACCGCGTCTTCAATACGTTGTGACTTGAAAAAAACAAAACCAAAAGCAATTAAAGAAACCAACAATACAAAAATGAATAAATAATCAAAAACATTTTTTTTAGGTGGTTCGATATTTTTTGCTTTACGCTTATTCTGAAAATTTGAATATGTAGCGATGCCTTCGATACCGACTGCCCGAGCTTTTAGTCTATTTTGAGAATCACGGCTAACTTCATAATTAACATTATCACCGACTTGCGGCCTTCTTGCCTGACTTTTGAAAGTAGAAATATGAAAAAAGACTCTTTCCGAGCCATCGTCAGGAGTAATGAAACCAAAGCCTTTTTCATCTTTCCACTGATCGATTTTTCCTCGCATAAGCTTCCTATTTGATATTTTTAAGTAACTTAACCATTGATTGTCAGGTCGATTTTCACCGATAAGTTGATATCAACCGACAAACCGGGCAGATCGGCCTGAATAATATTGGGAATGACAGTAAGCGTTAAGCTGCTAGTTGTCAAGCTCCCCCCCCCACATTGCCTGCTCTTCCCCGGATCGCCCCGACTTATTCAATCCCGAGGCCACAGCGGTCATCTTCGCCATGCTTTCCGTCCAATCATCCAGACCAATAAGTTAATTGGCAAAATGGGGGAATCACCCCATACCTTGAAACGCGGTCTCCGACCAGAATGTAGCCACGTTGCGAAGAAACGCAATGCCGACCAACTTTTGGAGACCTACAATGAAACATTCCATCCTGAACAAAACACTGTTGGCGATACCGGCTTCATTGGCCTTGAACCTGTTTGCCGCCACCGATTCCCTGGCCGATAGCGGTATCGTTTGCGACATCGATTATTGCAGCATCGAAATTCATTCCTCGCTGAGCATCAGTGCCGCGGTCGACCATTTTTATCGGGAAGCGGACGGCCGTTATGAAATGGCCGGCGATTTGATCGTCACCACGCCGGCCGGCTCGGTCGATCTGTTGGATGCCGACCTGATTTTCCAGCAAAACCCGGAAGGTTCTGAAATCGCTTACGAAGTCTACGGCACCGCCAAGGCGCCCTTCCCCGCGATTCCCCTGCTCGGCAACGGCAGCGCTTCCGCCCGGCCTGTCGCCGCGGTCGGACTGGTTGGCCGCGACACCCTGCAATCGTTACTGGCCTCGGGACAAAAACCGCTGCCGCTGGCGGAAAACCCGAAAGATCCGGAAGGCGACCCGACGGATATCAAACAACCCGCTTACCTGTTTTTCCATTTCGCCAGCGGTTTGTCGTTCGATATTCCTTTGAATCAGTTGCTCAATAGCGACAACGAGAATTTCGGTTTTTCCGTCCCCGGGGATCGCAGCATTACACTGGTCTTCGATCCGCAAGAGCCCTATTTTTACCTGTCTTCGGATTCCCTGTTCGATTTCAAGGAAGGCATGCAACAAGCCATGCAATGGGCCGAACAGGAGAATAGCGAAAAAAATCTCCCCGCGGACAGTACCGATAATACCTCCGCGAGCGATCTGATCGACAAAATTCCGTTGCCTCAACTCAACCAGCTGGCCTGGTCCAGCGAAGGCGGTATCCCCTTGCGGATGGAAACGATCTGGGGTTTACCGAATGTCGTCGGCAATATCAAAGGCCATTTGTTCGTCGATGCCGCCATGCCTTTATACAAATTCTTCGAACTGAACGGCGAAATCGTCACCTCGATCGGCAAAGAGGGTTACACCCAGGCCGGAAACGGCGACTTGGCGGTCAATTTCGACCTGATTCCCAATTTGCTGCACTTTAATTTCAATCTCGCCCGGGCCAGCGCCGGGGTCGTCGTCAACGCGGACGAACAAACCGGTTTTTTCAGCGGCATCAAGAAACCGGATACGTCGTTTCTGCCCGATTGGGTTCCGATTAAACCGACCCACGAAACCCAATTATCCGGCTATATCAGCAGCGCCTCCCCTCACCTGAGTTATCTTAGAGCCAAAGGCCAATTCGGCTTTTCACCCAAGTTCCTGTCGAACCTGATCGGCGTCGAGCTGAACGACATCGTCCTGAATCAGTCCGAAATGCGCATCGGCGCCGCAGGCATCTGGCTGAAAGGCAAAACCAGCGCCAGCATCCATCCGGCGATAAAGCTTAACAAGTCCACCGATGTCGAAATTTATCTTCCATTCGCCAATCTTGCCGACACTTCGATCAAAATGTCCGGCGAAATTATGGTGCTGGGAACCGGCATCTCGCCCGCCACACTGGAAATCAGCAAACAGGGATTTTATATCAACGGCCAATTCAGCACGCCGTTGGCGGTGATCGGGTTAAGCGGCGAAATCTCCGGCAGCGGGCCGGCCTTGGCGGGCGTCAGCAAAATCATGCTGCCGCTGGATAAAATCACCAACGCCTTGAGCGATGCCCAATACGCGGTCGCTGTCGCCAGAGACAAAGTCAATGACATACAAAGACTGATCGATGTCGAGATCGCCGCCGTCGTCGAACGCCGCGAAAGACATGCGCAAAACCTGCAAACGGCCCAAGACGCGCTGTCGGCCGCTCAATACGAAGTCAACCGGATACAGTCGGCCATTAATTATCAATACGACCTAATCAGCACGTACCGCAAACAGATTACTAATAAATACAATTGGTATAAGAGCCAGCCATGGTATAAAAAAACCTGGGCGTGGGGTGTTTATAGCGCCTACAAAACCTATAAATACGGTCAAATCAGTGTCGCTTACACGGCTATCGGCGCCCTGGAAGCAACAAAACTGACTGCTGTGGCCGCACTCGAAGTTGCCAAATATGCGTTGAAATTGCTCGAAGCCGCGACAGAAACCTTCCCGGTCGAAATGGACCCGAAAGTCGCCGCCTTGATCGTCAGCAAGGAAGCCGCCAACCTGGTATTGCTATCGGCCGAAGAAGTGTTGAAACGCTTTCCGGTCATCGACTTTAATGCCGGAACCGATCTGTTGCTGTCTTTAAACAACAGCGGCTTGCACGGCGAGGTATCGATGATCGTCAACGACAGGAACCTGGTCGGCGGCAACGTCACATTCGATCCCGTGCCGAAAGCCTGTATCGAACTGGCCGTTGTCGGCGAGCTTTGCACGCCGTTCTAACCTATCTCGGCATTGCATCATAGTGCGGCGGAATACTTGCATTCCGCCGCTTTGCTTTCGGCGACCGAAAAAGAGACCCGTAAAATTCAGGGTTATTGACTGGATACCGGCAACGGATATAGTCTTGTTTCAACATACCTAGTGTCATGCCCATGCCAATCAGATTCATTCAACTCGTGCTATCCGCGACCCTCAGTTTCGACGCATCTGCTTACCAAATCGACTGGTCGGAAATCGACGTGGGCTCCAACGTCAAGGTGTATGCCGGCCGCGTCGAGGGACTCGACTTGGTCGCTTTCAAAGGCGTGGACATTTTGCATCATTCGATGACCGACATTATCTCGGTCCTTTCCGACATCGAAAAGGCCGACCAATGGATCAATGGCATGGTCGAAGCCGATATCGTCGAAATACTGGGACCGACTACTCGCATCGATTACAATCGGCAACATCTTCCCTGGTCCCTCAACGACCGTGATTTCGTTTTCAAAATCACCACCCGACTCTCAGACGACCGACAACAAATAATCTTCGATCTCGCATCGGTAGAACATGAGCAAAAGCCTATCCGGCCCAATATCGTCAGGGGACATTTACTAAAAAGTTACCTAAAATTAAGGGCGCTCGCGGCAAACAAAACGGCCTTGGAAATCATGATGCTGGCCGACCCCAAAGGCGCGCTGCCAGTTTGGTTGGTCAACCTGGTTAATCGTCAATGGGCGCCCAACACCATCAACGGACTACGAAATTATCTAAAACAACATTATCGGCCGGAAATAAATACCGTCGATTATCGTTAAGTTGTTTCGGCTGACCGATGTCTCTCATTTCTTGCTCGCCCTTTAAGCATTGGCGCAATGCATGTCCGGACCGTGACAAGCCGCGTTGAATCGGTAAATGGTGCGAAATCGCCGGGCTTGAAGTATAGTTGCCACGCCCTAAGCCATTAGGCAAATTGCTTAGGGTAAGCCCGCAAGCAGAGCGAAGGCTGTAACGTGATTTACACTACAAGGACAACAAATGAATAAAGGCAGCCTCGAATAATTCAAAATTTGGCTATTATGATGTGTAACTTATTGAAAATATTGGATGACCAAATGCGCATAACGTTATTTTTGAGGCCGCCTAAAATTATAAAGTTATGTGGATTTGGAACATTAATGGCGACAATGACCGGGTGCATGACCTTTTCCGGTGACAAGCTTTCCGAGCTGGAACCGATAAAACCATTGGCGTCGCCGAAAATAGATACCACCGTGAGCCCGGACTACCAATACGACATCGACGTCATGCAAGTCATCACTAGCAACAAGGACGGCAGAATGGTCAACGAACGGGTCATCGAACTACCCTGGAAGGACAACGGCTATATATCGGAAGCAAACTACGTCAAACTGGGCGAGTTTACCGGCAACGCCGATTACAATTTGACCCTGTCGGGCCGCCATACCGTCGATTCCAGCACCGCCATGCAGATTATCAGCGGCCTCACCCTGATGCTTATCCCCTACACCGTCGACCAAGAGTATGATTTGGTCTATACGTTGGAAAACGTCAAAACCGGCAAAACCTATACGGCGAAAGCCAATGAAACCGAATCCATGGTGGGATGGCTGCTGTTCTTTCCGGCTTTTCCGTTTTCGATGCTGGGCAGCATGAATGCGATGGAACACCTTTCCGAACACGTCTATCAGGATTTCGTCAGCCAAGGTGCCTTTGCTCCGGAACCTGCCGGGAATAACGAAACCGAATAGGGCATCTTAGCGCTCCGCCTACCCGGCTCATCGGTCGATTCCCAGTCTGGAATCAATTTGTAACGATTTATTGCAACTAAACCTCCTTTCATTCAGTCCTAGAAACTGAATGAAAGGAGGTTGCTATGAAATCATTATCCACTCATCATCAACACGAAGATCGCAATTCCGATTACAAGAACCTGGCGAGCACCATCTACTTGTTACAGGCCCTCGCTTTTCTGTTAGGCGGAATCACCTTTATTATCGCGGCCGTCATCGGCTACCTGAACCGCCGTCATGTCGAAGGCACCTGGCTCGAGTCGCACTATCGATGGCAAATCAATACGTTCTGGGTCGCCTTGTTCTCGGTCATCATCGGTGCGACAACCATGCCTTTACTAATCGGATACGTCGTCTTGATCGGCGCAACCATCTGGACAATCCATCGCATCGCCTATGGCTGGATTGCCCTGGGCAAAGAGAGTGAAGTGAAGCCGGTTTTTTTCAAAAACTCGCGTCCTTAAATAGAAACTAAAGACTGACTGTCAATAGACCTGCTTCTCTAATTCGCAAAATCTATTTGCCGGCATTAGGGTCGATAACTCCAACGTTCATGCCTGAACAGGTGGTTGCTTCAAGTCATAGCGGCGATCTATCAATCGGGCATTAACCCTACCCCCTGAATCCGCCTGGGGTTAAGCCAAAAACGGACTTTGAAGCACTTACGCATTTTATCGTTAGTGACGCAATGACCGGCAATGCGGTTATCCTTGTCCCTATCCATCACCGGAGCGCATCATGAGCACACGCACACTGCAACAAGTCATTCCAGCGATCGCCACTTCCGACGGAGCAGGCGTCAAGCTGCTGCGTAGCCTGGGACAAAGCCAAACCCTGCGCGTCGACCCTTTCCTGATGCTGGACGAATTTTCTTCCAGTCAAGCCGACGACTATATCGCAGGTTTTCCCAGCCATCCCCACCGGGGCTTCGAGACCGTCACCTACATGCTCGACGGCCACATGTTGCACGAAGACCATCTCGGCAACCGGGGAGATTTGCAGGCCGGCGGCGCGCAATGGATGACTGCGGGGCGCGGCGTTATTCATTCTGAAATGCCGCAACAGCAAAGCGGTCGCATGCGCGGATTCCAACTATGGATCAATCTGCCGGCGATGGAGAAGATGAAACCCGCCGGCTATAGGGACATCCGGCCGGAAGAAATCCCGCTGGTAAGATTACCCGACGGCGGCGAAATAAAAGTGGTCGCCGGCAACGTTATCATCGACGACAACTTCGTCGGCGGCCCCATTCAAGGAATCAGTACCGAACCGTTGTTTCTGGATGTGCGTTTGCCGGCCGGCGGGCAGTTTAAACAAGATATCGCCACGGAACACAATGCCTTCGTTTACCCCTATGAAGGACATGTCGAAATCGGTGCCCAAAACCAAAGACGTCCCCTGCAGCCGCATACGGCAGGGGTTCTATCTTCGGGGGAAACCATAGAAATCCGATCCCCGGATCGGTCGGCCGCCTTTCTGCTGTTGGCGGGACGTCCGCTCAGGGAGCCGGTCGCCCAGTACGGGCCGTTCGTCATGAATACCCGCGAGGAAGTGGAACAGGCGATGAGCGACTACCGAAAAGGACAGCTGGTGTAATTGATTATCTTCTTTCCCGCACGCCGCCTAGGAACAAAACGAAAATCCGCATTTCCACCTATCCTGCTGGCCCGTTGCTGTTATCAAGTCTACAGGGAAATTTTCACGCGTGCAGAGAGACCAAGTGTCCACGGCCCAACTTATAGAATCATAGAAAAAAGACTAAAAATTTAAGAATCCTAGGTATTATCGAGCTTCGTATTATTACGAGCGACCTTCGAATAGCGCGGAGCATTTTTATAAAAAATATGCCTTCCTATTTTTGGTCCACGCCGCAGAGCCTTTTTCCAATACGGGTTGACATATTCGGCATGATACCAGAGCGCACCTTGCGTTGGGTCGGTGGATTTACCTGAATATATTTCATGAGCGATGCGAAAGCTTTTATACCAGGACGCAAGATTGGTCGGCCTGTCGGAGCGGCCATCGCACCACCAGGAAAACTGGCAACGATTTAATTTGCGCTCGCCGCCTTGCTTTACCACTCTACAAATTGAATTGGGAAATTTTGCATCGCCAACACGATTCATCACGACGTGACCGACCGCTTTTTGGCCTAATTCGGACTCTCCCCGGGCTTCGAAATAAATATTCAAAGCGAGACAATAAATTTCTTCCAGATTCTTTGCATTTTTTAAATTTGTACTATTCTTAGCTTTAACATTGTTAATCAGATTTGCGATGTTAAAGGTAAAAATATTGTTACTGGAAAAAAATTTTGTTTTGTCGTGTTTTTCAGCAGGATCTGTCCGGTTTTCAACCTGTACGATGTTTTTATCCTGAAGAAATATTGGCCATTCATGATAGACACGGGTATCGTCGAATGGCTGGCAGTTTAGCCATAAAAGCATTAAACAAGCATTATTAAGCGTAATCATCTCCAACCCCTAATTCAATTAGAAGGTAAATACGTCAAAGACGTGGACCCTAAAATACAATCCGATTGATCAAAACATCGTCACATTGAGTATATCTGTAATATACCTATTCAATTAATTACATAGTGGCAGGCATTCTCACATATTGTTAATACCGATGATATTGTACATTGGTACTAAATCATACTCGATCTATGCGATTTCTGGGTAAAGGTTTCCGCGCCCCATGGAAAATAAGGAATTTCTCGATATAAGCTTCATTGGGCGTTATCGATAAAGTATTTTTCCGTATTCTTTCCTCTTTCCCCCGCGCTACACCTATTTTTACCGGCTCAATAATCCCATCGTTCATGCCTAACCGGCAACCTATTCAACTCATCGCGGCGATGGCGCCAATCGGGCATAAAGTGATCCATCAAGCCGATGAAACGATCGTTATGCGTTGGCTCCAACAGATGGAGCATTTCATGCACGACGATATATTCCAAACAGTCCTGCGGTTTCTTGACCAGTTCGGTATTGAGCCGAACGCTTTTACCGGCCGGATTGCAACTGCCCCATTTGGTTTTCATGCGCTGTACGAAGAAACGCTCGACCTTGATACCTAAAATCGGCTCCCACTTATCGAGCAAAGACTTAACCGCTTCTTTCAACGTTTCCCTGTACCAATCTTCGAGCACGCTTCGAATATTCTCTCGATCGCTGCCGGGCCTGACCCTGACCACGATCTTGCTATGCCTTAAAAACACGCCCAAAAAATCGTCGGTATAGTCGATACGCAACAGATAACGCCTGCCCCACAGATAATGGCTTTCTCGGTTCAAGTATTCGCGCGGCGTTTCCCGTTCCTGTTCGATTAACTTCCGCCGTTGCTGCTTGATCCAGGGCAACTTGGAAATCGCGAAAACCCGGATCATATCGAGCTTCATGCGCTCGGGTGCGGATATCCGCACCTTACCGTCGGGCGGATAGACGCCGAGATGGATGTTCTTGATGTCCTTGAAGACGACATCGACAACGATATCGCCCAATTCAATCCGGCTGACCATCAATACTCGCCTTTATGCTCGAAGATGATCTTGAAGATGCGCTCCACCTCGTCCACGTCCTGCAACACGCCGTACAACGCCGCCTTGATAACCTGCTCGCGGGCCTGAACGCCGCGCCAGCCGTCGGGCCGCACCTGCTTGACCGTTTCGTCGATCTTCAGTGCCAAATTCAGCACAGAATCCCCGGGGACATTGTATTCTTTCTCGTTCCTACGCGCCGCGTGGGAATGCCTATCCGGCGCGTTGCGCCCATTACCCCCTGCGATTATCTCCCTCGCCCCTTCGGCGACTTCCTCGGCGTTTGCACCGCAGCGCGGTATCCGCTTCGATCCTACGCAGCGCGTAGGATCGAGAGAATCTTCGCCGGAAACATTGTATTCAGCGCGTTCCTCGACCTTTCCGGCCGCTACTTTCAGATTGTTGTACAGCGCCCGTTTCCCCGGCGTATCCAATTTCTGGGGCGTATCGTCGCCTTTTCCGGCTTGCACCTTCTTCGCCAGTTCGGCGATACGCTGCAGAAATTCCTCGTATTCGATGGCCTTGGCCTTGCGCAGCGCGATGATCTCATCGAGCAGCGCCGACATCTTCTCGTAAAATTCGGGATCGTTCAGGTGTTCCTTGATGATCTTGCGGCGGACGTTGTTCTCGATGGTCTCCGAAATTGCGTTCTTGTTGCCTTTCAACCCGCCCAGTTGCTTATTGATGGCCTCGGCGATGCCGGTCTTGACGACCAATTCCAGCAGCGGGATGTCGTCGAACGGGGAAATCTTGCGTGGTTCCTCGGCCTGAATGTAGGTATCGATCAGATGCCGCATGTCGGCCTCAAAGGCTTTCAGGTCCAGCGTTTCGCCGCTGGCCTTGCGGATGATCTCGCGGATTGCCAGATACCGGTCGATGCGCTGCTTGATGCGTTGAATGTCGTCAGCACAGTAACCGGCCGTGTCCAACTCGCCGGATATGTTGGCATAGGCACGTACCAGCGAGGCGGTCGCCTTGTAGAACGCGGTGCGTTGCGGCTCGCGTTCCTCCAGATCGGACTGAATCTCGGTATTGCCGCAGAAATAATGGATATGCTCCAGCTCGCCTCGGGGCGGTTGCACCGGCTCGCACAACAAGGCCAGAGTTTCCAGCGCCTGCTCCAACCGCTCCTTACCTTTCTTCAGCCGGTCCTGCATTAAGATGGCCGGATCGGCGCCGCCGTCGCTGTGATCGAGCTCGGAGGTGTACACCGAAATGGCGTTGTCGACTTTCTCGAACAGGTTCTTGTAATCGACGATGTAACCGAAATCCTTGTCCTCGCCGTCCAGCCGGTTGGTGCGGCAAATGGCCTGAAACAGGCCGTGATCCTGCATCGATTTGTCGATATACAGATAAGTGCACGGCGGCGCATCGAAGCCGGTCAGCAGTTTGTCCACCACGACCAGCAGTTTCATGTTGGCTGGCTCTTTGGTGAACAACGCCTTCGCCCACTCCTCGTAGCTTTCGGTCTTGGTCATCCCCGGCCTGGCTTCGACGTCCAGTAACAATTCTAGGTAAGTGTTGTAAATGAATTGTTTGTCGGTTTCGCTATTGGCACCGGTTTCTTCCTTGCTGACATCCTTGGCCATCGGGTTGTAGGACGTCACCACCGCGCAGCGGCCCTTGAATGGCGTTTTCTGGAACAGCGTGAAATATTTGCAGGCTTCGTAGATACTCGACGCCACCAGGATGGCGTTGCCGCGCTCGTTGGACAGGCGCGGCTTGACGCCAAAATCGAAGATGATGTCGCTGACCACTCGTTCCATGCGCGAGCGCGAACTGAGCACCTGCTGCATCGTGCCCCATTGCTTTTTCAGCTCGTCCTTCTGCCAGTCGTTCAAGCCCTTGGTCTTGGCCTCGAACCAGGCGTCGATCTTGTCGACCGAACTCAGCTTCTGATCGATGTCGCGCGCCTCGTATACCAGATCGAGCACCACGCCGTCCGCCACCGCCTCGCCGAATTTGTAGGTATGGATATAGCCCCCGAATACCTCCAGACTGGTGGCCTTGTCCTTCTTCAACAACGGCGTGCCGGTAAAACCGATGAACACCGCATTGGGCAGCATCGCCTTCATAATCCGGTGCAGCTTGCCGCTCTGGGTGCGGTGGCATTCGTCGACGAACACGAACAGCTCGCCCACCGTCGGGCTGGGTTGTGCCTCCAGGTCTTTGATGAATTGCTCGAAGTCGTCGACGTCCTTCTTGCCAAATTTATGCACCAGCGAACACAACAACCTAGGCGTTGCCTGACCGAGCTGTTGCAGCAAATCCTGGCCGCTGTTAGAGCGTTTGATCGGTTCGCCGGCCTCGGTGAAGACCCGCTCGATCTGCTTATCCAGCTCGTCGCGGTCGGTGACGATCGCGACGCGAGCATGCGGATTGTTCTCCAGAATCCATTTGGCCAGCAACACCATCACGATGCTCTTGCCGCTGCCCTGGGTATGCCAGATGATGCCACCTTTGCGTTGTTTGACATGCCGCTGCGCCGCCTTGATGCCGAAATACTGATGCACGCGCGGCAGCTTCTTCACGCCGCCGTCGAACAATATGAAATCGTGCATCAGCTCGACAATACGCTGCTTGTCGCACAGCTTGAGCAGATACTTGTCCAATTTGAAGCGGCTGTTATCCTCCTCATTCTCTTTCCAGGTCAGAAAATATTTTTCCTCGGTGCCGATCGTGCCGTAACGCAACCCTTCGGAATCGTTGCCGGCGAACACGAACTGCACGGTGCTGAAGAACCGGGCGTTGAATTCGGGCTGCTGGTTGGAAAGGTTCTGGCGAATGCCGTCGCCGATGCTGACCCGGCTGTTCTTCAATTCCAACACGCCGATGGCGATGCCGTTGATATACAGCACCAGATCGGGCCGGCGTTCGTGGTTGCCGTGCAAGGTCACTTCCTCGGCGATAGCGAAGTCGTTGTCTGCCGGATTCCACCAGTCGATCAGATGCACGGTTTCGGTATCTTTGTCGGCCTCGGTCTTGACCGGCACACCATAGCGAAGCAGATCGTAAACGGCCTGATTGTTGCCGTAGAGACCGCGATGATGGTTATCGGCCTCGCTGCGCAGCTTATGCAGAGCCACAGCGATTTGCGCAGGAGTATAACCTCGCATGGTCAAGTTAGCGCTAAGATAAGCTTCCTCGATATTGCTATTGCCGCCGCGGTCACGCCAGTCGCCCAGATAGTCATAACTTAGTTCGTCGCGGAACAAGGCGATGATGCGATCCTGGGTGACGCGTTCGGGTTGGCCGATAATCTTCATGCTACATATCCATGTTAACTGCTTTAGGAATTGCTGATATTGAGTGATGCAGGGATAAAGCCTTCATTCGACAGCGCCAGAATCACCCCGCGTATCAAATAACTGCTGCTAAACCCGATGGTATATTGGCGAGCGCCCTCCTTAATGGGTTGTAACATGTGACGTTCGACCAGTTTCTTGATCTGATAGGTACGCTGTGGGGCGGTCATTCCTGGCATTGCTGCTTCGAAGTCGGCTGCCTTGGCAATTCCAATTTTGGCTGCGATATGCAGAATCTTTTCCTCCATCGCCGTGATCAGTTCTCGTTCCCTCGCATAAGCTAACGCCGGAGACAGAATTTTGCTACTCAAATAATGAAAATCGGCCAACTTATCGACTTTACGCAACTCATCCAGTATGCCTTGCAGCACATAAATACACCACCTTTCCAACCCCTCACTTGCACCTTTATCGGCTTCGGCCAGCATGGCGTAATACCGATCCCTATCGTTACAAAACACCGCTGTAGGATTCAGCACCCGACCGCCGGTTTCAACGTTAAAGCCATACTTGATCAATAAAGCATAGGTCAAAAGCCTAACGACCCGACCATTTCCATTACCAAACGGATGTATCCAGCCGAATCGATGGTGGGCCAAGGCGACTTTGATGAGGTCGTACTTACGCGGGTGATCGGTATTGATAAATGCCACCAGTTCCTGCATATAATCCGGCACTAGAATAGGCTCCGGCGGCAAATGCTCGGATTGGGCAATTTGTACCGGTTTATGCCGATAAGCGCCTGGCGTAGCATCGCCTTCGCGTTCCAGATCGGTAACGGTCATGCTGTGCAATTCACGGATGAAATACTCGGTCAGTTCATCGCCGCTATTGAAATGCTCTTCAATGAAGCTCATCGCGGTCTCGATGTTGCTCATTTCCCGCAGTTGATCGGACGGTTGCTGCTGGCCGCCTTCTAGTTTACTTTCTACATAATCAGCCAAGGTCGTATGATTACCTTCGATACGCGCCGACCCCAAGCTTTCCAGCATGTGGAAGATATATTTCAGTTGAAAGAACACCTGGGGCGGTGTCGAGCCACCCAATTGCAAGCGCCGCAAATGTTCCAGCTCCGTTAACACATCCACCAGCGGCGAATCGAAAGCCGGATTGAGTAGCTTTAGATCATGGTGGTTAAATGAGGGCATAACGATGATTTTCTTTAATCCTGCTGTTCACACATCTTTGATATTACAATATAAATTGTTTTAAATCATATAATTATAGATTAATCCGTAAAAACTTATCTTTAATCTTCAGCTAGATTATCTTGAAAAATCGCTATAAGGAAGTAAAAAAGTTTCCATGAGGCTTACCGATTTCTTGTTCCCATTTATGCCCTGCGGGTGCACTGCACATGTCGATTCTTTCTTGTTCCCGCGCGCCGCGCCAAACTCACAACCATTCTTTATAAACAGAAATCAAACCACTCCGCCCCGCATAATCCTTGGCGCTGGAATAACGCCAATGTTCCGGCTCGTCGACATAACCACGCTTGACCGGGTTGAAATGGATATAGTCCAGCTTTTGCCGCAGCATCTGCTCGTTTTGAATCAGTTGAGGATGCGACCCTTCTTCCCAGCATTGATAATCTCCATCTTGTTTATGCGCCTTACGGAAAAAAGCCATCTGCTTTAACAGACGTTCGGCCCGGCATGACTGTAAATGATCGATCAATTGCCTGGCCGTATAGGATTTAAAATGCGCGACTTCCGTGCGTAGACTATCGGCTTGCACGATCAAATGCAGATGGTTTTCCAGGATGACATAGCCATACAACTTCCAGCCGCGATGTTCCTGTCGATAACTCAAAGCATTGAGGATAATATCGACCGTTTGCGGGCGCGTGAACAACGGCATCCAATTCAACACCGTGCAGGTTAGAAAATGGGGAGCTTGTTCTTCGCGGATCGTATAGCGACTGCGTCCCATAATAAACACCTCCTCGTCTAAGGATAGCGCAAGAACAATGCCTACCCGGCGCGCTGCGCCCACTACCCTTTCGCTGGTCGTTGCCTGATGCTTTTACGCCGTTGCGAGGTGCTGACTGGGTTTTCTCGTCCGCCGGTCAAGGAGGACTACCTCGGCATTTGCACCGCTGGCGCGGTACTGACTGTGTTCCTATTTATGCCCCGCGGGTGCGCGGCGCGTGGGAACAAGGGTCTCTGTCTGCCGCTCACACCAGCCGAATCCGGCCGCTCAGCAGTTCCTGCATCATGCCTTGCTTGAGTTGTCGCGCCTTGGCCAGCTTGCTTTCCAGCGCGGCGATTTCGGCGGCCATGTCGCTGAGGACTTTGGCTATGGCGGCTTGTTCTTCTTGTAAAGGAAGATAAAACTCCATAGCTTTCAAATCAGGCAACGAAATCCCTTTTACAGTACTACCGCTACCTAGCTCGTCAATTTTCAAAGCATTTAATTCAAACCAATAATAAAGAAATTTTATATTCACATACCGCTTTGTGAAAAGTGCCTTAAGGTCTTGATTAATTGCTACATCCACTTCGTAAATTATCGCTTTTCCCAAAGCCATCCTCGTTGACGTAATCAATGTTCCCTTTGGAATTAGATTTGACGAGCTATTGATAAGTCCTTCAGAAGAGATATTTTCTTGTGTGTGATATGGATGAAAGGATGCAAAATCCTTTACTGTAGCCCAAGGAATTTGATTACCCCAATATTTTGGATTCGATCTGCTTGGTGTTCCCCCACCAACTATTTTATCGAGTACATCACCCAATCGCTTAACCTCCCACTCCCCACTAAACCCCGGCAAACGCTTCTTTCCGGTCAGCAATTCCTGCATGGCGCCTTGTTTGATCAGGCGCTTTTTGGCGATCAGTTGCTCCAGCGATTCGAGCAGCGCATCCACATCGCTCAACGCCTCGGCGATGGCTTCTTGTTCGGTTAAGGTAGGTGGAATTGGTACAATAACATTTCTAAGGATATTTTGATTTAAAGATGGCATGGTCGTTCCAATCGCGTGCTGTAGAAGCCATCCTTTGATCCGAGAACTTTGAAATTGAAACCCTAAATACTTATCGTAGCAACTATTAGCAATTCGAACATTTATTCCATCTGATCCAAGAAACCATCCATCTTCCTTTTGTTGAATAACTGCTGAACGGTCTACCCCACCTTTTCTGCCAAAAACAATATCTCCACATTTCAATACAAATTGCGGTAACCGTTTAACAATTAACTCTGATACACGAGGTGTTTCCTCCGTGATTCCTAGGAATCCTTCTCGAATCTCCCCGACTGATATTAATGGAACACCATCATCGGACGCGGAATATTCCGAAGCTTTAAGAAGAGTTCCAAAAGGTCCAGTCTTGATTACAGCAAATTCATGGAGCAACTTAATTTCCCAATCCTCCGGAATCAATCCGACCTCGGTCTGTTTATATCCCTTCGGCACCAGCTCTCCGGCATCGGCCAAATACCGGGCGCTCGCCTCCTTCAATTCCATGCGAACCCCATCTTCTGCAGATGTTGGTTGACCTTGGTTTCCAATTCAGCGACGCGGTCGTTCAGTGTGGGCAGCGGCGTTTCGTAGCGTTCGGCCAGTTCCTTGACGCGACGGGTCAGGGCCTGGCTGATGCGGTCCATTTCGCCGTGGATGCGCTTGTCCAGCTCGGCCAGCCATTTGTCGTCCACGGCCAGCGTCTTGATGTCGGCTTCGCGCAGTTTCGGATAGTGGGCGTAGCTTAAAGCGTCCAGCTCGGCTTCGGCGTCCTTGAGCCTGCGTTTCAATGCGCTTTCCTGATTGTTAAGCTGCAACCATTGATTCAGCACGTTAGCTTCTTCCAGAGCCTTGAGGTCATCTTTGAATTTCTTATATTGTGTAGCAACACCGGCCTTGTTAATTTTCTCAAGATCCGAAAAGGCCCCTTCCTCGCCACCGTGTTCCTCCTCCAGTTCGGCCAGTTGGGCGCCGACGCTTTCCAGCTCGGCTTGCAGTTGTTCGATCGCCTGTTGTTCTTCGGCGAAATAACGGGCGACGATCAGGGACTTGGAGCAGGTCGCAGGCCCAGCCCTTGTCCTTTTCCTTGCCCTTCTTGTCGGTCTCGATGATGCGATAGGTCTCGGCCTTCCAGCCGTCGGCGGCGATCAGATAGCAGTCGTCCTGCATCGTTTCGGCCCAGTAATTCATCAGATGCTGGTAAACGTCGTATTTGTCGATCAGCGGCTGCCCGGCGTAATGCGCCAGCAGATCTTCGGACAGCTCGGCGATCAGGTCCTTGGGATGGCAACCGGCCTGCAAGTCCTTTAGTTTTTCCTCGCTGCGCTTACACCAGACATCGAAATGCGCGTTCATGCCGGCGATGAAGGCGGAAAATTCGTCGTGTTGATAGATCGCCGTTTTGATCGCCGCCTTGTCCACGGCCAGATCCAGATAGCCGGGACGGTTGGGCTTGAACAAGGCGCTTTTCAGATTCGGGCACACCGACCAGTAGCGTTGCAGCGCGTCGATGTCGGCGGCCGGAATGCCGCCTTGCAGATGGCCGGCGATGTCCTGCAGATCTTCGGCTTCGCTGTTGTCGATGTAACGCGGCAGGTTCAGGTTGAATTCGTTTCGTTCGATTTCGTCGAATCCGACCAGGCGCGAGTATTTGGGGATTTCCAACTGTTTCGTGAAAGCGTCGACGATCTTGTGGATGTCCATGGACCGCAGGCGGTTCTTGTTGCCGTCCTTCATGTAGCCGGCACTGGCGTCGATCATGAAGATGCCTTTGCGGGCCTGGGCTTCTTCCTTGTCGATGACGATGATACAGGCCGGAATGCCGGTGCCGTAGAACAAGTTGGCCGGCAGGCCGATGATGCCTTTGATGTAGCCCTTGCGGACCAAATTGCGGCGGATGTCGGCCTCGGCATTACCGCGGAACAGCACGCCGTGCGGCAGAATGCAGGCGCCCTTGCCGGTGCTTTTCAGCGAGCGGACGATATGCAGCAGATAGGCGTAATCGCCCTGCTTCTCCGGCGGCGTGCCGAAAGCTTGGAAGCGTTGGTGGGGATCGTTCAGCGTGTCGACGCCATTGCTCCAGCGTTTGTCGCTGAACGGCGGATTGGCGACCACATAGTCGAAGGTCTTCAGATTGTCGCCGTCCTTGAATTTGGGATCGGCCAGCGTGTTGCCCTGATAGATCAGCGCGGTCGCCTGGTCGTGCAGGATCATGTTCATGCGCGCCAGGCCGCTGGTGGCGGAATCTTTCTCCTGGCCGTACAGCGTGACCTTGGCCTTGGCTTCGTCGCCGACTTTCAACAACAGCGAGCCGGAACCGCAGGTCGGATCGTAGACCGTGGTATTGCTGCTGGTGTCGGCCTCGCGGATGCCGATGATTTGCGCGATCACGCGGCTGACTTCGGCTGGCGTATAAAACTGACCCTTGCTCTTGCCGCTGTCGACGGCGAAATGGCGCATCAGGTATTCGTACGCGTCGCCGAGGATGTCGTCGCCTTCGGCCCGGTTCTTGGAGAAATCCAGGTCCTTGTTTTCGAAAATGGCGATCAGGTTGGTCAGCCGGTCGACCATTTCCTTGCCGCTGCCCAGCTTGTTGGCGTCGTTGAAATCCGGCATCTCGGACAATTTATTGGCCGCTTTCAACGGCGCGATGACCTTCTTGTTGATCTGGTCGCCGATGTCGGATTTGCCCTTCAGCAGCACCATGTCATTGAAACTGGCGCCTGCCGGTACGGTGACGGGCGCATAAGGGGCGCCGGCGTATTTGTCGCTGATGTATTTGATGAACAGCATTACCAGCACATAGTCCTTGTACTGCGATGCATCCATACCGCCGCGCAATTCGTCGCAGCTTCTCCACAACGAGCTGTACAACTCGGATTTTTTGATAGCCATAGGTGTATTTGTTTCGTGTCCGCCGATGTGAACGCTAAAAATTAGTGTCGATGTCGCCGCAAAATATGCGCAGGCAAACGAATAATTTATGTAAGTCCTTACACCTAAATAGGACTATCGAAGATTGGCTAGGCTTGGGACTATCGTTGACGAGTTAATGGCGGAGAGAGAGGGATTCGAACCCTCGATACGTTGCCGTATACACACTTTCCAGGCGTGCGCCTTCGACCACTCGGCCATCTCTCCAAATTGAACTTTCAGCGAGTGCTGAAAAGCCGCTTAGAATACTGTATTTCCCTTCTCTTTGCAAGCACGGCAATCCGATTCCGAACCATTTTTGTCTCGCATCGCATGGATGAGGCCACTCACCAATCAAGATACCTCCTGAAGTCTGCATACCGGCAATCCGTGCCGGCTTGGCGAGCACCAAGAGCCGGATTATCCCTGTAGCGCGTCCAGTTCCTCCCAGCGCTGATAGGCTTGTTCCAGTTCCTGGTCGATCTGCTCCAGTTCCGCCAGTTTGGCGTTGATTTCGTCCTGGTCTTGCTTATAGAAATCCGCTTGGTTGATCAATTCGTTCAGTTCGTTTTGCCGGGTTTCCAGCCGGTCTATCAGGTTCGGCAGTTGCTCCAGTTCCTTTTGTTGCTTGAAGCCCAGTTTCTTCGGCTGAGTGCTTTTCGGTTTCGGTTTTTCCTTTTTGACGGTTTCGCTGCGTTGCTGCTCGGCCTGCTCTTTTTTGCGTTGCTGGTCGATGCGATGCCAGTCGGCATAGCCGCCGATGTATTCGTTGACGACGCCATCGCCTTCGAACACGAAGACACTGGTGACGACGTTATCGAGGAAGGTCCGATCGTGGCTGACCAGCAGCAAGGTGCCTTGGTAGTTGACCAGTTTTTCTTCCAGGATTTCCAAGGTTTCCAGGTCGAGGTCGTTGGTCGGTTCGTCCATGATGATCAGGTTGGCCGGCTTGGTGAACAGGCGCGCCAGCAGCAGCCGGTTTTTTTCGCCGCCGGACAGGCTTTTGACGGGGGAACGGGCCCGAGCCGGGGCGAACAGGAAGTCGCTCAGATAGGACATGACATGGCGCTTGGCGCCGTCGATCTCGATGAAATCGCTGCCGTTGCCGACCGTGTCGGCGACGCTGACTTCGGGGTCGAGTTGTTCGCGCAACTGATCGAAGTAAGCGACTTGCAGCTTGGTGCCCTGCACGACCGTGCCGGAAGTCGGCTCCAGTTGTTGCAGCAGCAGTTTCAACAAGGTTGACTTGCCGGCGCCGTTCGGCCCCAGCAAACCGATCTTGTCACCGCGCTCGATCAGTGTGGAAAAGTGCGTGATGATGACCTTGTCCTGATACTGAAAACTGACATCGGTCGCCTCGATAACTTTCTTGCCGGAAGCTTCGCCTTTGCTCAACGACAGCCGCGCCGCGCCTTGGGTATTACGGCGCTCGGCCCGTTCCGCACGCAATTTCTTCAGAGCCCTGACCCTGCCTTCGTTGCGGGTGCGGCGCGCCTTGATGCCTTGCCTGATCCAGGCTTCTTCCTTGGCCAGCTTCTTGTCGAATTCGGCATTCTGGTTGGCTTCCTCCTCCAACGCGGCGGCCTTTCGTCGCAGATAGTCGTCGTAATTGCCGGGCCAGGAAACCAATTGTCCGCGATCCAGATCGACGATGCGGGTGGACAGCCGTTGTAAAAAGGAGCGGTCGTGAGTCACGAACAATACCGCGCCCTGGAAGGCCAAAACCTGCTCTTCCAACCAGGCTATGCTCTCGAAATCCAGATGATTGGTCGGTTCGTCCAACAGCAGCACTTCCGGTTCGATGACCAGGGCGCGCGCCAGCGCCACCCGCCTTTTCCAGCCACCGGAGAGGCTGCTGATTTTAACATCGGCCGGCAAATCCAATTTACTCAGCGTCGCTTCTACCCGTTGCTGAAAATGCCAACCGTTGTCGGCCTCCAGTTTCTGCTGCATGTCGCCCAGCGCCTGCAAGGATTGTTCGCTGCCGTCCATCTTTGTCAGCATGTCATGATAGCGCACGATCAATTGCCCCAGCTCGCCCAAACCGCCGGCGACCGCATCATAGATGGTGTCTTCATCTTCTAACTCCGGCGACTGTTCTAGCCAGGCCATTTTCAGTTCCGGTTGACGCCAGATCTCGCCGGCGTCGGCATGCACCTTGCCGGCAATAATCTTCATCAAGGTCGATTTTCCCTCGCCGTTGCGGCCGAGCAAGCCAACCCGCTCGCCGGCATCGAGTTGGAAATTGGCATTGTCCAGCAAGGCGTGGGTGCCGTAGGCGATGGAAACATTGTTTAAGCGTATTAAAGGCATTTGTTTTGTAGATAACGTCTGAGTAAATCCAGGGCCAAGATGGCAGACTGGTTCTGTTTGCGATGCTGCGCCCCGCCGGTGCTAAGTTGGCTTCGATACAATCCGTCCGGCGTGAGGAGCACATTATACAGGTCTATCGATGAATCCTTATCGCGGAATTGTTCCGGAGCACCCCGGTAAAGCTGTACCAGCGCCAAGTCACAGCCTTCCCTTTGTTGTAGTTGCCGCGCACAGGTTGCGGCGATTTGCATGATGTCGCTGGAATCCGGCTCCACCTCCATATCGACGGCGATAGCTTTCAAGGAATTCCTGAATAACGCCGACCTCAGCCACGGTCTACCGACACATTTGGCGGCAACCATTCCCTGACTGGCGGTTTCCAGCACGCTCAAGCTAAGTTTTTTTCGCTGCATCAACTCGTCGATCACATCGACCAAACCGCCCTGCTCGCCTTCCAAGCCGTCGACGGCGAATACATAATCGCCGATGAACGCTTTAGCCTTTGTCACACATTGCGCCATCGTTTGCCGGTCGAAGCCGGCAGGAAACAACAGTTTGGTTTGCACTTCTTCGGGATTGGCGCGAAAACCGAGTTGTACCTGAGCGGGCAAATCCAATCCGGTCAGCTTTTGCTGGATGTCCGACTCGCCGACGCCGACTGTCTTTAAAGTCACCAAAGTATCGGGTTGCAGCGTGAAATTTTGTTGTAAGGTTGGCGCGATCGATTCGTTGAATAAATGTTTCATCTCGTACGGCACGCCGGGCAGGAAAAAGAAGCGGCAGCGCCTTTGTTGCAGGGAAAAACCGGGCGCGGTGCCCCAATGATTGTCGATGCGGACGGCCCCTTGCGGCAAAAAGGCTTGCTTGCGATTGGCCTCGACCATGTCCCGATCGCGCCGGACATAATATTGGCGTATTTGCGCCAAGGCTTCTTCATCGAACTGTAACGGGCGTTCGAAGGCTTCGGCCACGGCTTGGGAAGTCAGGTCGTCAACCGTAGGCCCCAGTCCGCCGGTGCAGATGCAGCAATTGGCGCGCTCGGCGATCTCGCTCAATAGTTGTTTGAGATCCTCGATATCGTCACCGACGGCGCTGTGCCGTTTGACGGCAAAGCCCATTTCCACCAGTTGCTGCGACAGCCAAGCGGCATTACTGTCGACGATATGCCCGCCAACCACCTCCTCGCCCTGAGAAAATATTTCCGCAATCGGTTTCATAACATTTGGTACCAAAAAGGAAGGGTCAATAAACTGAGCAACGTCGTCACCGTCACCGCCATCGCATACAGGGAACTATCGAGTCGGTAGCGGTCGCAGAAAACGATGCCCAACACCATGCTGGGCATGGCCAAATCCAGGATTGCCGCGGCGCGGTATTGATCGTCCATGGTCAGAAATTGCGCTAAATAGATCAGTAGCAAAGGCATCAACAACAGCCTGATGACGACGACCGGTACGATGTAGGGCGCATTGCGCCATCTGACCGAATCCCATCGCAATGCCAAACCCAACGAAAACAACATCAGCGGCACCACCGCCGCCGATAATTTCAACAACATGCCCAACAACCAATCCGGTGCGGGAACGTCATTGACATTCAACAGGACGGCCAGAATCGCGGCGCAAAAAGGCGGCGTGGTCAGAAACGACAGGATGAATTTCGGCTTATCGTCATCCTGCCCATAATGACGGGCGATCATGATGCCGATCGTGAACAACAACGGTCCTGCGGCAAAATAGTCCAGTTGAATGGCGACCGACCTGGCCCAGCGACCGAAAGTCTGCTCCAGCACAGGCAAACCCAGATAAGTCACGTTGGGGAACGAGGATGCCAGTAGCAAAGCCCCTTTCTGTGGATTGTTGAATTTGAACAGCGTGGTCACGGCCCAGGTAATCAACAAACCGAAGACGATCGCGCTGATGCCGAAAGCGCTGAATTCGATCGACTGCAGACCGATGTCCGCCGACCACAGCACTTCCAACACCATCGCCGGCAGGAAGAGATAATAAACGACGGTAGTCAGCACCTTGCGCGCATGATCGGCCGACAAGCCGCCGGGCGACAACAATCGCCAGCCGGCTCCGCAGGCCATGATCAATGCCATTTGTATTAGATTCGTACTCATGTAGCGATTCGTTGTGGTGATCGCGCATTTTACCATTCACGATCAAATCGAGTTACGGTAATATGGACGTGTCGCAAAAATCCCGTAGGATGTGCTGAGCGAATGCGATGCGCATCATCCGCGTCCGATGCGCTTCACTTTGTTCAGCACATCCTACAACTGCGCGCGTAGATCGTACAAAGCTTTAGCGTGTACGACAGCTCAGGCTTTAAAGCCTTGTGTCTACCTTTATCAAACTTCATCACAATCTATCGGACATGACAGACTCATTTATCTCGAATAAACCCATCCCCGTACGCGAACGTTTAATCATGGCGCTGGACGTGCCCAGCATCCCCGAAGCACAAGCATTGGTCGAAGAACTGGGCGATTCGGTCGTCTTCTACAAGGTCGGTATGGAATTATTCATGTCCGGCGATTATTTTGCTTTCATCGAGTGGTTGAAGCAACGCAATAAAAAAGTCTTCGTCGATTTAAAATTTTTCGATATTCCGGCGACGGTCGGCCGGGCGATTCGCGCGCTGAGCCTGAAAGGCGTCGATCTGGCCACGATCCACGGTAACGATTCCATCATGGAAGCCGCAGCCAAGGAAAAAGGCAATTTGAAAGTCTTAGCGGTCACCGCGTTGACCAGCCTGGACCGCGGCGACTTGGACGATCTGGGTTTTCAATGCGACATCAAGGAATTGGTGCTGTCACGCGCCAAACGCGCCTTGCAGATCGGCTGCGACGGCATCGTTTCTTCCGGCTTGGAAGTGGCGATGATCCGTAAAGAACTCGATAACCGCTTGTTGGTCATCACGCCGGGCGTCAGACCGGTGGACAACCGCGAGGACGACGACCAGAAACGCGTCGTCAGCGTCGAGCAGGCCTTCCAGAACGGCGCCGATTACATCGTCGTCGGCCGGCCGATCCGGGATGCCGCAAATCGCAAGGAAATGGCGGAAAAGATTCAGGCGCAGATTCTATCGGTATTTTAAGGCCCTTTTTTTAATCGCCCTGCCTTGAATATTTACCCTCCAGAGATTATCATTGTCGGCCTTTCGGCTGGAGGGTAAATGCCCAAGCACATTTCCCGAAAATCCAGTATAATTGTCCTTCATTTCTTTTAGCGCCCGTAGCTCAGCTGGATAGAGCGCAGCCCTCCGGAGGCTGAGGCCAGAGGTTCGAATCCTCTCGGGCGCGCCATTATGACATCTTCCTTGTTACTCGATTTTGATTCGGCGACCATCCAATTTGACGCCGAATTTTAATCTACGAAGGATACGCCATCTTGCATACTGATGGAATTAATTCGCTGTCGAAATCAAGTTCCTTAGTACTCATTGGCAATCGGGATCCGCTCCGTCAATCAGTCCATCGCCGTCATTATCAATCCCGTCTCCACATTTATTTCGGCCTTTTTCCGCCGCAACTGTACCTGAATCGCCCCCACCTGAGCTTCCACTCGATCCATTCACGGGCTTATTTTTGTTACTCAGAGTCAATGCCGCGTTCGCAGAATTTTCAGATCCGCTATTATCCCTGACTGTTAGGGACACTGTATAGGCAACGCCGGTTGCAGGATAAGTGTGTGTCGGGTTTTGTTCTGTCGACGAACTCCCATCCCCAAAATCCCAACTCCATTGTTGAATAGCATCGCCCAGGTCCGGATCCGTACTCGCATCGGTAAAGGTACAAACCGTTTTTTTGCACAAATAATCGAACGAAGCCGTGGGCGCTGTATTTGCCGATGGAGCCGCCTCGGTGGTAAAGCTCCAAGTCGCCCCTGTAGTCGTCCCATTTTCATTGATTTCATCGACCCTCCAATAATAAGTGGTCGAATAGGCGAGGGTCCCAGGGACGAATGAGGTGCCAACCTGGTTTCCTTGGTACTCGCTGGCGTCTGGCGTGCTGTCGGTGCCAAAATATATATCATGAGAGGTAGTCAGGGATCCGGCAGACCATGTCACATTTGAATTAACCCCTATGCCGTTGCTTCCATTTGCCGGAGACGGGTTCGATGCCGGCCCAGGCGGGTCGGCCGGAGGAGGCGGCGCTATCCCATAGGCCTCCAACTGCACGTTGTCGATCTGCCAAAGATAGGCGTAATCCGATAAAGCCGAATTATCATAACGAAACCTTAGCTTGACGTCGGCGTGACCGGCGGCGGCCCCGGTAATATCCAGGCTGACTATAGTTGGAATTGCAAAGCCTTGAAACGACCACACGTTATTCCAGCTCGTTCCGCCATTGGTGCTGACATCGACATTGATCGATTCTAATAAATAAAAGCTAAAGTAGCTGTTGAAGCGCAAAGCCACTCCCGTCGCGGCAGAGAGATCCAACGAGTGGGTCACCAACGAGGTAGTGTATAAATTGTATGAACTGGCGTTCGCCATAGCGAATTGGCCGCTACCTCCAGTCAATTTATCCAACCATGGATCTCCCGGAACCGGTGCCGCGACCTCCCAGCTAACGCCGCCGGCGGTTTCCACCGACCAGCCGGCAGGTAGACCGCCGGAGAAATCTTCATCGATGAACAGAGACGATCCGTTAGGCGGAGCGGGTATAACACTGATGATAAGAGAATAATTCTGAGGACCATTTTGCAAGGTGCTTTTATGGCTGACTTCAAGTGTATACGTACCCGTCCCGGCGCTTGCGATCTCCACCTGCTCAACATTGTCCCGAAAATTGTCGCCGTTGGTCGCAGCCGCGGCGGGGTTAGCGGGATCCAACACCCAGGGTAGATAGGTTGAAGGTCCCCTTATGATTCGTAGATCCAAATCATTGACTAACATGAGATCGGAAGGATCCAATGCCGGCGCGGCCGGCGTGCCGGGAGGATCCGTCCAAACCAGCGTCGCGGTTATCAGAGAATCATCTTCGCTAACATCGATCTGAAAAGTGTCGGTAATCCCGTTAGCGAGACTTCCTTCAATGATCCTGTAATTGGGATTGCTTACGCCGTCCTCGGAAATCACTTTAGCAGCAGTTTTGGTGTTCAACAGGCCCCATCCAAAGGCGTAATCCGGGCCATCGGCGTCCCCCGCCTCATCGGCCGTATGAATGGCCAGCGCCTTGAGTGTCGCGCTGCGCATGAAGTTGCCGGCACCGTGAATATCTTCATAATGCTCCTGGAGCAAGAGCAACGATCCCGTGACGTTGGGGGCGGCCATCGAAGTGCCGATCGCGGCGGCATAAGTATTTGAGGGATATGTCGAAAGCAACAACCAACCGTTCCCGACTACATCGGGCTTGATGCGACCGTCGTCGGTAGGGCCCCAACTGCTAAAAGGAAGCATGGAAACCTGCGAGGCCCCGGCTAAAGGCAGATAGCCGTCGACAAGGTCGTCAACCGCACCCACCGTTAAAATGTTTTTCGCGACGCTGTGGGTAGGCAAGCAATCATAGCCGGCCGGAGCGCAATCCGGCTCTCTTTGCTCAGTAGAAGTACCAAGAGTATTGCCGTCCTGATCGATCACCGTATATTCCTCGCCGGCTGCAGGCCCCGTATCCCAACGGTCGTTACCGGCAGCCTTCACGATCAAATAGTAAGGCGCATCAAATGCAATCTGGTCCCATAATTGAGCTTGGCTATCGTAATAGCCGAAATTAGGATCCTCGGTGCCCGTGCCGCCGATCCACCACCATTCGTCCGGGGCAGCGCCGCCTAAATATATCCAGCCTGCGGCAATGCCATAAGAATGGTTGGAAAGCAATAATCCGCCGGCAGCCGCACCCGCCATTTCCGAACTGTCGAAATTCCAATCCCAAGCATCGAGTTGAGCGGCGTAAGCCATTCCTTTAACTCTTGGATCCAATACTTCGCCAGAAGCAATCAAAGTCCCGGCAACGTGGGTCGAATGATCGCTGATTGTCGTGGCGCCATCTTTCTGCGTGACGCGCGGGTAAAGATCCCAGTGATCCGCTTGAACAGCACCGGCATCCCATTCGCCCACGGTCATGCCCGTACCTTCGAGATTGAGACCGGCAGAGCCCCCCGGCCACACCTCGTCGGTTGAAACGGTATCCGCGGCGTCAATATTGTTCGTGATGTAAAAAGCGGGACCGGTTGCAGGCGATATCCGCTGGAATTCCAACACCTTGCCGTTGGGTAATTCTTGTCTGACGGGTATGCCCATGAGTTTTGCCGCTTCCCTTACTTTTTGATAATCAATGTCGCTTCGTTCCTTAAGTTGTTTGGCTAACGCCTGTAATTTGGTTTTATTGGTGGCTGAGACAACAGCGTTACGCGCCGCAGTTTGGAAACTTACGCTAAAAAACGCGATTATGAGCGTCAAACCTAGACCTACTTTGAACTTCATCGCACCGTCCCCTTTTTATTGTCCGAGGGCTTTTCCCATCTCTTGAACTCAATGAAAAAAACATATTTGTGAAATTATGGTATTGATTGTCAAACCATAATCTTCTCATCGGGATAGGTCTATTGTACTTTTGTACAGTTCTGGCATTTAGTTTGTCTATTGAGTCACGTTATTCATTTGCGAGTGAAAAAAGGCCTGTTTAACAATTCGGTTCATCCGCACGATTTACCTGATCCCATTGCAGAAAGCAGTTGATTATCCATCATAAGGTTTAAACCACCGGCTTTAGCCGGTCAGCTTTAGCTGCGATAATTTGCCCAAGGAGGTGGCGATGGACTATAGATACGGCAGCCATACGGTTTACCAAATTGAGTATCATTTTGTTTGGGTTACGAAGTATCGTTATAAAGTGCTGAAGGATGAAATAGCCGAACGAGTGAGAGACTTGGTGCGGCAGACATGCGAAGCCTTTGAGATACGGATTATCAAAGGTGTCGTGAGCAAAGATCATGTGCACATTTTGGTGAGTGCGCCGCCGACTATGGCCCCAAGCGAAATCATGAGGCGAATCAAGGGACGAACTTCGAGCTATCTGTTCGAAGAGTTCCCGCACTTGAAAAAGCGATATTGGGGTCGACATTTTTGAGCCCGCGGTTATTTTTGCGCCACAGTGGGGCAAATGACTGATGAGATGATAAAGCAATATTTGGAGCATCACTTTGAACCTAATCCAAACGATAATTTCAAGATGGAGCCCGACTAAGACGCGTCGTTTAGTCGACGCGTATCCGGACTTTCAGTCCGTTATTGGAACCCACCCGCTTGAGCGGGTGGTTGTTTAGTTCAAGGTATTTTAAAAACAGCCTTTCGATTCCAAGTCTTATAAAGTCGATGATTGATTGAGTTCAATGTTGGCCCTCCCCTTTGTAATACAGAAATACCGATTCGATTGAGAATTTCCGCACAACATAGCCTCGGATAATCATCCACTTCGCATCGCAATAGCGATTGACCTCGAGTCGCACCACCTTTCTTTGCCCTTGCGGTATCTGTTCATGACAGTCATTAAACTGTCATGTTGCTTAAGTAAGATGCCTGTTTTTATCGGACAACATGTTTTATTCCCATTCCCTTAGTTACCAAAGAAGGTGGTTTTAATGAAAATTTGCGCTCCGCCCTATCTATCAGTCATTTCAGGACTGATATTGAGCACCTCGATCACACTGGCGCCACAAACTAGCCATGCCGGAAAAGACGATAAAGTTTTCAATCGTATCGCAACGTTTCCCGTCTATTTGAATACCGACATCAACGAAGAAACCGTTGCGGAAATCGTCGATGTCAGTGAAGACGGAAAAACATTGGTTTACACCGATAGCGAAACAGGCAAGCTCGGTTTCGTGGACATCAAGCAAGCCAATAAGCCGAAAGCGCTCGGCGCGATTGACGTCGGTGGCGAACCAACCTCTGTTGCCGTAGCGGGAGACTATGCATTGGTTGCGGTGAATTCTTCAGAAAGTTTCACCAACCCCAGCGGTCACCTGCATGTGGTCGATATCAAGACCCAAATTATCGTCGCAACGCACGATCTGGGCGGTCAACCGGATTCAGTCGCGGTTAGCCCCGATGGTCGGTACGCGGCCGTAGTTATCGAGAACGAACGGGATGAAGACCTGGGAGATGGCGCCCCACCGCAATCGCCTTCAGGGTTTCTGCAAATCGTCGATCTGGTCGGTGCTCCCGATAACTGGAATTTACGCTATGTAAATCTTGATAGCCTGGCCGATTTGTTTCCTTTCGATGCGGAACCGGAATATGTCGACATCAACGGCAAAAACATCGCCGTGGTCACGATGCAAGAAAACAATTATATCGTCATGGTTGACCTGGCTACGGGTTACGTCATCAATTCTTTTCCCGCCGGTACAGTCGACTTGACCGATATCGATATAATTGAAGAGGATCCGGCACTGATCAGCCTGACTGGTTCTTTGTATGATGTTCCCCGGGAACCGGACGGCATTACCTGGATTAGCGACGACAAGTTCGCCACTGCGGACGAGGGCGATCTTTATGGCGGCAGTCGCGGCATGACAATTTTTAATACCGCTGGCGATGTATTGTACAGCTCGGCTAACATGCTGGAACATCAAGTCGTCCGTACCGGCCACTATCCGGACAATCGCTCCGAAAACAAAGGCAACGAACCGGAAAATGTCGAATTTGGCGATTTCGGCAACGAGCGTTTTCTGTTTGTGGCCTCCGAACGCTCCAGCGTGGTTTTCGTTTATAAGGTCAAAGGCAAAAACGAGGAAGTCGAGCTGGTGCAAACCTTACCGGCCGGTGTCGGCCCTGAAGGAATCAAAGCGATTCCAAAACGCGGATTATTGATCTCGGCCAGCGAAAATGACGCTCGTGGCGACAAATTCCGCGGCACGTTGACTATCTATAAACTGCAAAACGGCGAAGCCGACTATCCTAGCATCATCTCGGCTAACCGCTACGACGGCACGCCGATTCCATGGGCGGCATTATCGGGCTTCGCTATCGATCCGAATAATGACGACGTTATATACACCATCCATGACAGTTTTTTCCAACAAAGCCGTATTTATGCCATGGACGTGAGCCGGCATCCGGCCGTTATCACCGATGAAATCGTGCTGACCGACAACGGTTCGACTGTAGATCTGGACCCCGAAGGTATTGCCGTCAGCGCCAGCGGTGACGGCAGTTTTTGGATTGCCTCCGAAGGGGCCGGATCCGTCGATGATCCCGATCGCGAAGTCACGAGCAACAACGTTGTGGTGCATGCGCATGCCAATGGCGACATTATCGAAACGATCAAGTTGCCTGCCGCCGTCAATGCCAAGCAACGCCGCTTTGGTTTCGAAGGCGTGGCTGCCGTCATGGAAAGCGGACACGAGATCCTTTACGTGGCATTTCAACGCGCATGGGTAGGCGATCCGGAGCCCAACAACACGACGGACGGCGGTAAAGTGCGTATCGGGCGCTATGACACTGTGACTGGCGATTGGGGTTTTGCTTATTACCCGCTCGACGTTCGACAATCCCCAAACAAAGGTTGGGTCGGCTTGTCCGAAATCACCGCCTTGGGTAATGGCGAGTTTGCGGTTGTCGAACGCGATAACCAGGCCAATAGCGATGCCCGCATCAAGAAAGTCTATAAGTTCTCTCTGGCCGGCGTAATATTCAAAGCCGAAGGAGAGGTATTCGAGACGCTCGGCAAAACGCTGGTACGAGACTTACTGCCGGACCTGGAAGCGACTAACGGCATGGTGTTGGAGAAAATTGAAAGTCTCGCGGTAACCCGCGATGGCGACATGCTGTTCGCTAACGACAATGATGGCGTGGACGATTCAAATGGCGAAACCCAGTTGATACGGATCAAAAACGCCTTCTGATCCATTCAAACCTGACGGTATTCGGATCAAACATAAAGGCCGGCTTCCAGCCGGCCTTTTTTATTGCCCCTACCCTTACAAACAAGCCAGTTATTGCTGGTCGCATAGCCTACCAATCTGTTCCCCTAATATTCAAACACCGCCAATAACGAACACAGCCTTATTGGATCTCGAACTGCAAGCTGGCGAGCCGGGCGTAAAGGCAGCCTCTAATAATTCAAAATTTGGCTATTTTGATGTGTGTAAGTTATTGAAAATGTTGGATGGAAAAATGCGCATCACGTTATTTTTACAGGCTGCCTAAATCTTCCGGCGAGCCGGTTTCGACGATACGTCCCTGGTTGAGGAAGTAGCGTGGTAATACGTAGGGCCGATTTCAGTTTACCATCGATGACTCTGGATGCCCGTTCTTGTGCCTTTGGGTACCCCGGCGGGCATTTCCTTTCGGTCTCATCGGCGCGGTATGGGGCCATGCATTGCTAGGAGTATCTCTGACGTTAGAGTCTTACATCGCGCTGTTCGCCGTGGCCGGCGTCGTCGTCAACGACAGCTTGGTATTGGTCGCCTTTATCAACGAAGAACTGCCTCGTCATCCCGACATTCAGCAAGTATTGCGGCAAGCTGGGCAAAAGCGCTTTCGACCGATTGTACTGACAACGTTGACCACATTCTTCGGTTTGATACCGCTTCTGACCGAACAAGGCCCCGACGCCGAAACTATCATGCCGATGGCGGTCTCTCTCGCCTTTGGCGTATTGTTTTCGACTCTAATCACTTTACTGCTAGTTCCAGTCAGCTATCGGATTTTAGAGGATATCAAAAAGTGTATAGCTAAATGATCAGGGACGCTCCAGCGCATAGCGCCAACCGTTGTTAAGTTTCATATTGATAGAACTAACTTTAAGCCTTCGTTTAAAGACACTAGCTTTTTGGATGACAGTTTGCCCGCTCTATCAACTAAAAAAGATTTATCGAGTGTTAGCAATTGAGAGACATTAATTACCGATTCCTTAGACAATCCCGATTCTTTCCTTGAAATCGCAAAGTTACCCGGTGCGTCAACTAACCGAATATTTAAGGTCACTACCGCCACTATGACTGTGTTGATCTTGCTGATGTTGAAATCATTAGAAGAAATGATAACAACCGGCCGCTTATAACCGGGCACCGACCCTCTTGGCTTACCTAGGGAAGCCCACCATATTTCCCCTCTTTTCATCACCATTCTTCTTTCGAAATAGAGCGCATTTGCATGGTATCGAGCGCCTCATCCAATGAGGCGGTTTCTTCGCCATAAATCTCGTTCAGTGCTTTCGTAACATTCTCATTTTTATGGGAATCCATATATTCGGCGATGGCTTTAGAATAAAGCTCGCTTCTAGAGATCCCCAAACGGTGGGCCAAACCTTCAGCGGCTTGGAATATCGAGTCTGGTATTTAGATGGCGGTTTTCATAACAATAAGTGTGACCAGCGTTATACCAAAGTCAAGCGTGGGTAGTTGGAATAAATGGAAGTCGGAGTAAAATTTAATTTCCGAACCACAGAGCGGTTCAGTCTTCATTCCCACACAGAGTGCGAGAACGATAGCGCAGATCCTGGAAGTTATTTACATACAAATCTTTAGAAAGTAAAATAAGGGAATAACGCATAACGATAAATCCAATCCCCAGGCGGCACACCTATTTCTTTCATAGAAAATATACAATCGGAGAGTCATTTCACGGGTATTATCGAAATTAACTTACACGACCTTAAACGTCAATCGTTAGACGGTCTTTTTTCTTGTTTAAATTCCCGCATATCGCCGTTGTCGACACGGTCGTAGATTTCCTCAACCGTAAGAGTTACACCAATGGACTCAAAGGTCACCGAGTCGCCGAGAAAATAATATTCCGATAACCAATGTTTGTTTTTTCTAAGCACCTGAACTGAGACAAAGTCCGATTCAATCATCACATATTCCTTTAAAGAAGGGAGATTGCTATAACGCAGCAGTTTGATGGTGGTATCGGTTTTTCGAGTTGATCTCGATAACACTTCCACAATGATCACCGGCGTTGTCGAGAAATAATCATCGCCACTCATAATGCCGCAATCCACTAACACATCCGGGTAAACGTAATCGTTGCCTAAACGCACTTTCATATCCGCCATGAACGTCGCGCAAGGAGTCCCTTTAAGCTCGTTTCGAAAATTACTAAGAATATTCACAGCGATACAATTGTGGTTATATCCTGCACCGGCCATCGCATAAACCCGGCCATCGATGTATTCGCGTTTGACCTCGGAAGCTTCCTCGCTTTTCAGGTATTCTTCTTCACTTAGATAAACGTTACCACTGTCTTTTGTTAACGCCATAAGCAATGCTCCTAATGGTCGTGATGCTGACGTTATTATGGCATGACCTTTGCCGAATCCAATAACCACTTACGCCCCCTTTGGCAGACCTTGGGACAGTGAAGAATCAGTCGGGATAAAACAATTAAACCGTAGATCACGTTGCCCATTCTTTTCCGCCATTGCCACCACTCAACCTTGCCAAACCAACCCATCGCAAGGGTACGGGTTACGTGACAATCCGATGCGCCAATTGATTTGTCAGGGAACGCTGTCGCGCACCCTGACCTACCAGTTTCCCGGCCATTGCTGGCATTTGCCGTAGGTCACGTTGCCCGGTCCCTTGCGCCATTGCCGTTCAACCTTGCCAAACCAACCCATCGCAAGGGTGCGGGTTACGTGACAATCCGATGCGCCAATTGATTTGTCAGGGAACGCTGCCACGCACCCTGACCTACCAGTTTCCCGGCCATTGCTGGCATTTGCCGTAGGTCACGTTGCCCGGTCCCTTGCGCCATTGCCGTTCAACCTTGCCAAACCAACCCATCGCAAGGGTGCGGGTTACGTGACAATCCGATGCGCCAATTGATTTGTCAGGGAACGCTGCCGCGCACCCTGACCTACCGATTTCCCGACCCTTGACGGCATTTGCCGTAGGTCACGTTGTCCGGTCCCTTGCGCCATTGCCGTTCAACCTTGCCAAACCAACCCATCGCAAGGGTGCGGGTTACGTGACAATCCGATGCGCCATCGAATTGTCTGGTCACGCCGTCGCGCACCCTGACCTACGAATTGGTCAAAGCATTCCGCGACGAGCAAATGTGTCTATAATCCATATTTATGACCGATATTCGACGCTACCCGCCTGACAATCAACCGGTGTTTATTACCGCTGTTTGTCATCGGCGAAATCCAGTACTGGCTAATGACGCAGACAAAGAATTATTACTGACCGTCATGCGCGAGGTCAAAGCGGAGATGGCGTTCCGGGTTTTGGCCTATGTCATACTCGATGATCATTTTCATTGGCTTATCAGGGTGGATGAAAAAGACGCGCTATCTCGAATCATTCAATCGGTGAAATTGCGTTTTTCTCATCGTTGGAAACAGGCAAGAAATATCAAAACGCCAACTACCTTATGGCAACGTCGGTTTTGGGACCATATCATCCGCAATGCCGAAGACCTGAATCGTCACATGGATTACATTCATTACAATCCGGTCAAACATAAAATTGTCACTGACCCGGCCGATTATCTGTGGTCATCTTTTCATATTCATCGGTCTAAAGGCCGTTATCCTGAAGGCTGGGGGAAATATTTTATGCCCGAGGACATCAAATCGATGATTTTGGAATAGATTTGTCAGGAAGCGCTGCCGCGCACCCTGACCTACCGATTTCCCGACCCTTGACGGCATTTGCCGTAGGTCACGTTGTCCGTTCCCTTGCGACATTGCCGTTCAACCTTGCCAAACCAACCCATCGCAAGGGTGCGGGTTATGTGACAATCCGATGCGCCAATTGATTTGTCAGGGAACGCTGTCGCGCAACCTGACCTACGAGCTAAGACGAAAGATCGCATTTAAGAGCCAATCCATCTGCTGGACATAACCCCCTTTAAAAGAAGCAATTTTCAGGATTGACGCCCTATACTGTGTGTTGCCTTATCGAATATCGAATTGCAAGCTGGCGAGCCGGGCGTAAAGGCCGCTTTGCTTGCGTAAATCTTCCGGCGAGCCGGTTTCGACGATGCGTCCCTGGTTCAGGACGATGATGCGGTCGACCTGCTTCACGGTGGCCAGGCGGTGGGCGATGATGAGCGTGGTGCGTCCCCGCATCGCGGCGTTCAATCCCTGCTGCACCAAGATTTCCGATTCCGCATCCAGCGCGCTGGTGGCTTCGTCGAGCAACAACAGCGGCGCATTTTTCAGGATCGCACGGGCGATGGCGAGGCGCTGACGCTGACCGCCCGATAACCGGGTGCCCCGTTCCCCCAGAAAGGTCCGATAGCCGTCCGGCAGACGCTCGACGAACTCTTCCACTTGGGCCGCTTTGGCGGCGGCCAAGACTTCCTCGTCGCTGGCGGAAGGCCGGCCGTAACGAATGTTCTCCAACGCATTGGCCGAGAAAATCACCGGCTCCTGCGCCACGATGGCTATATTGTCGCGCAATTCGCGCAAGGAAAGCCGGCGTATATCCTCGCCGTTGAAACATATGCGGCCATTGGTGACGTCATAAAAACGCAACAGCAGTTGGAACAAGGTCGTCTTGCCCGCGCCGGAAGGACCGACCAGCGCGACGCTTTCGCCGGGGCGGATTTGGACAGTGATGTCGTCCAGCGCCGCCGCCTGCATTTGCGCGGGATAGCGGAAAGTAACCTGCTCAAACCCAATCTCGGCCTTTCCGGATCGCGGCAGCGCCTGGGGATGGGGCGACTCGGCAATGGTCGGGGTTGCCCGCAGCAGTTCCAACAAGCGTCCGGCGGCACCCGCCGCACGCATGACATCGCCCCACACTTCCGCCATCGTGCCAACGCCGCCGGCAACCAATAACGCATAGAGAACGAACGACGCCAGTTGCCCGCCCGTCATCTGCCCCTCGTTGACCAGGTTGGCGCCGATCCACAGCACGAAAATTATGGTGCCCATCACCGCCGTGATGATCAACGCCGTCAGCATCGCCCGCACACGAGTACGCTTGATTGCCGTCAGGAAGCTGACTTCCGCGCGCCCGGCAAAGCGTTCGATTTCTCGTTGTTCCTGGGTATAGGCCTGCACCGTCGGCACCGCGTTGAGTATTTCGCCAGCCAAGGCCGAGGCGTCGGCAATCTTGTCCTGCGACTCCCGCGAGAGCTTTTTGACTCGACGACCGATGACGAGGATGGGCAATACCAGCAACGCCATCAGGCCTAGATTCAGGGAAAACAGATGAAAACTGGTCACCGCCAGCATGATCATGCCGCCGATAAACTGGAACAGGCTGCGCAGCCCCATCGAAATGGAACTGCCGATCACGGTCTGAATCAAGGTGGTATCGCCCGTCAGACGCGACAGCACCTCCCCGGTTTGCAAGGTCTCGAAAAATTGCGGGGACTGGGTCAATACCCGGCCATACACCGCGCTGCGCAAATCCGCCGTGACGCGTTCTCCGATCCAGCTCACATGGTAATAGCGCGCCGATACGGCCAACGCCCACAAGCAAGCCAAGCCGAACAAGGCGGCGAAATGTCCGTTCAGACTCAACGAACTCAATAAGCCACCACCGGCATTTTGCCGCTGGCCGAAGCCGAAATCGATCAGGTCGCGAAACGCCAGCGGCACCAGCAGGATCGTGGCCGACCCCAGGCAAAGCAATAGGAAAGCCGACACGATCCTGAGGCGATAAGGACGTATGAAAGGCCACAACGCATTAAAAGAGGAAATGCGGTGAGTGGAATCTGGTGAAGTCGGTTTAGAATTGGACATCCGCGCTATTCATTGAAGATGGAGGTTTTATTTTCACATTTTTTGCAGAGTCAAAACGAGCGAATATTCGAAGGAACGTATCAAGCCCAGCGCGGCTTCATTTTCTCGGGCTTGCCGAGTAATAGCGCCGCGTCACCATTTGGATTCCTGCTGCAAAATTTTACTTGTCCCTCGTCTTTAGAATACCGTACACTTTTCATTATTCCAATCGCTATCCCGGTATTTTCTTATGACTGACATTCCCTCTTCCAATCGCGGCGGCGCCCGTCCCGGTGCCGGCCGCAAGAAAGGCTCCAACGTTTACGGGGAAAGCACGCAGGCGATTCGGGTGCCGGAAAGCCTGCTTCCCGAAGTGAAGTCCCTGTTAGAGCGGCGTAAGCAACAAGCCGAGATAAAAGCTAAATTGCAGGCTTCCGCCAACCCTTCCTCATCGCCGGCCAGCGAAGCCTTGGCGAAGCTTTTGGTCCCCGCCCGCTCCCTCAGTTCGGTAAAAGCCCCCTTATACTCGGGTAAGGTCGCTGCCGGCTTTCCTTCGCCGGCCGACGACTATGTCGAGAAATCGCTGGACTTGAATGAGTTATTGATTCAGAAACCGGCGGCGACGTTTTTCGTCCGCGCCGAAGGCGAATCGATGCTGGGCGCCGGCATTCATCCTAACGATATTCTGGTGGTGGACCGTTCGCTGAAACCGACGGTCGGCAAAGTCGTGATTTGCGCCCTGAACGGGGAACTGACGGTTAAGCGTTTGAAACGCATCGGCCCGGACAGTCTGGTACTGGGGGCGGAGAACCCGGCCTATGCCGATATTGTCGTCAAAGAGGATATCGATATGGTGATTTGGGGCGTGGTGACCAATGTCATCCATGCCGTCTAGGCGATTTGCCTTATGCCCGAGAACAAACTCTTCGCCCTCGTCGATTGCAATAATTTCTATGTCAGTTGCGAACGCGTGTTTCGCCCGGATTTATGGCATAAACCGGTCGCGGTGCTGAGCAACAATGACGGCTGCATCGTCGCCCGCAGCGCCGAGGTCAAGGCCCTGGGCATCAAGATGGCGACGCCGGTTTATCAAGTGCGACACCTGATCGAGCGCCACCAGATCCAATTATTCTCTTCCAACTATGCGCTCTATGCGGATATGTCGCAACGGGTGATGCAGTGCCTGGAACAATTCACGCCCGACGTGGAAATCTACTCCATCGATGAATCGTTTCTGGACCTGTCCGGGCTGCGCTGGCGGAATCTGGATGCCTATGGCAGGCAGCTGAAACAAAGGGTGCAGCGCTTTACCGGCATTCCGGTCTGCGTCGGCATGGCCCCCACCAAGACGCTGGCCAAGCTCGCCAATTACGCCGCCAAGAAATGGCCGCGAACCGGCGGCGTGCTGGATTTATCCGATCCGCTTCGGCGGCAAAAACTGATGCGTTTGACCCCGGTTGAGGAAGTCTGGGGCGTCGGCCGGCAAACGGTCAAACGGCTCAACAATATGGGCATCAGAACGGTCGACGATTTGGCCCGGCAAGCGGCCGACCAGATTCAGGCGCAATTCAATATCGTCATGGCCCGCACGGTACTGGAACTGCAAGGCGTATCGTGTCTGTCGCTGGAAGAGATGGCGCCGAAACAGCAAATCGTCTGTTCGCGCAGTTTCAAGCGGCGTTTGGGCGAACTATCGGAACTGGCCGAAGCCTTGACCAGTTTCTGCGCGCGGGCCGCCGAAAAATTACGCCAGCAACACTCGGTAACCGGATCGGTCACCGTCTTCATCCGCACCAACCCCTTTAATCCCGAGGAACCGCAATACCAGCGTTCGGCCTACAAAGCCCTGGCGCAGGCGACGCAGGACACCCGCGTGATCGTCACGACCGCCAAGCAACTGCTGCACGGCATCTTCAAAGCGGGCTACCGTTATCAGAAATGCGGCGTCCTGCTGGGTCATATCCAACCCGCCCAGCCGCCCTTGCAACAGGATTTGTTTCGGTTCCTGGACACCGGCGGTTCGGAATCCGCCGCCATGAGCCGGCAATTAATGGCTACCGTCGACAACATCAACCGCCGTTTTCCCAAAGGCATTGCCGTCAGCGCCGGCAATATCGGCAATCACTGGCAAACGCCGGTCGAGTATTTATCGCCCCGCTATACGACCGACTGGCAAGGGTTGGCGCGCGTCTTGTGCCGCTGACAATAAACAGGCATTATGGCGACAGCATAATCCTGGAAAAAGGGAATGAATTCCTTACACGCCCTAGCGCTCGCCCTCTCTCTGTTTCTACTAAACGCTTGTTCGCTCCATGGCGAACGCCCCGCCCCGGTCGGCGCGGGCATTATTGCCGTCGCCTGTAAAAACGATTCCGCTTTCTACCTGCTAGCGCGCGAACGCGATGTTCATCGCATTGGCTGGGGACATCTGGGCGGCACGCATGAAGAAAATGAACCGCTGCTCGCCACCGCGTTACGGGAGTTTTACGAGGAATCCAACTGCAGTTTCAACCTCGATCGTCCGCGCTTATTGCGACTCACCGGCCCTTCACGAAGCGGCAATTTCTCGACTTACCATATGAAAGTCGAATACCTGCCGCTATCACGTATCACGCAGTCACCTGTTTGTCGGACCGTCGAACGGGACCAATGGGTCTGGGTCCGGCGGGCCGATCTGCTCTCCGCGCTACGAGCGGCTGCACGTCCGGCGACGGTTTTGGTGGCCGAGGGCGAACAGCGCTCTATTCGGCTGTGGGATGCCGCCGCTAATGCACTCCGCCAAGCGCTTATCGATAACGTCATTCCAGAACAGGACCCTTGCATTCCTTAGGCCTGGTCGCTAATGATTTCCCTCATGGCACCCATGTTCCTGCATAGAAACACCCTTGCGGCACGAGACGCAGAGTGCCCTCCAGATGCGTATACGCCCCGGAGTATGGGTACGATTTCGTTGGGCGTTTCGGGAATTTTTTTACCGAGGCCTAAACCGGCATGCGTTAGGAAACCTCCATGGCAACTCCGCCACGTCGCGGATCGCCGATGCCGAAAAAACCGTCCGCCGAACGGCTGACCGAATGCGTTCCGCCAAAGAATAAATTGAGACCGGGCCAGACCTGATAGTTCGGATGGTTTTTAAGGAGTTGCGCGATCGCGTCGTCGGCAAAACCGCCTTCCACGCTGAGCAATCCGCCTTCATGGTGCAACCTGGGACTGGTAACCGCCTGGTCCAGCGGCATTTTAAAATCGATCACGTTGAGCAAAACTTGCAGGATGGCCGTGCGCAGCCGGTTGGAGCCTCCCGACCCCAGCGCAATCTGGCGCTTATCCGGAAGCGTTACGATGCTAGGCGCCATCATCGAAGTCATCCGCTGATCGGTCGGCCAATGATGAAAACCTTTCGGGTTCAGGTCTTCTTCGCCCAGCATGTTATTGAGCATGATGCCCGTACCGGGAATAAACAACCCGCACCCCTCGCCATTACTGGTGGTCAGGCTGGCGATATTACCCCGCCCGTCGATCACGCTGATTTGCGTGGTGCCGCGGGAACACATCGCCGCGGTTTTGATTTGGCTGCGATAGGTTTCGAGGACTTCCGGGTCCAGAACATGTTCCGCCGGATGAGGCGAATTCTCGTTCAGGTAGGCGTCGATACGCGCCTTGTTGGTCATGTCCTGAACATTCGCCAACAAATCGAGATAGGGGGCCGAACCATAGCGATAACCAGACAGGTCGAACGATTGCAGCAATTGCAAGGCGAAGGCGATCAACGTGCCTCCCGAGCTAGGAGCGGGATTGGTCAAAACGTTTGCCTCGCGATAAGCGATGGACAACGGCGTTCGCTTGACCAGTCGATATTGTTCAAAATCTTTGCTGTCAAGATGGCCGCCCCGTTCGGCGCACAATCTCGTCACGGCGCCAGCAATCTCGCCCCGATAAAAAAACGCGTCCCCTTCCTTAGCCAACACCTCCAGGCAATCCGCCAACTCTGGCTGATACAACATTTCCCCTTGCTGCAGCAAACAACCTGGCCGGACTTTACTCGTGAAGATTTTCTGCGTCTCGGGATACTTGAGGTAGATGGTCTTGACGATATCGAAGATATAGGCCTGAAAAGCATTCATCGCCACGCCGGCGCGCGCGAGTTCGATCGCCGGTTGTGCCAGCACCGTCATCGGCAAGGAGCCTAATTCGCGGTGAACCTCGAACAGTCCCTTGACGGTGCCCGGTGTCGCGATCGAGCCCACGCCGATATGGAATTCCTGCTGTACGGTGCCGAAGTCGGCGGAAATCGGGAAAAAATCGGTTTCGGCGACGGCGCGCTTGAACTGCGGCGTTTGTACGAAAAAATCATACAACGTATTGTCGCCGGTAGCGGTCCGCGCCAGCAAAAAACCGCCTCCGGCCAATGAAGAGAGCACCGGCTCGACCACACAGGCGGCCAAATGCGCCGCGATTACCGCATCGAAGGCATTGCCTCCTTCCGCAAGAATGAATGCCGCCGCTTTCGCGGTTTGCTCATGCCCCGCCGCCGCCACGCCTTTGTTATGCATGTTATTTCTGACTCCGACACTTTATCGTCAAGAAAACAAGCATATCATGCTATCTTTCATTTTTAGCATTGCCGTTCTACGTGTTCCGTCCGGATATCGATCATCCGGCGGACAATGCCTATCGCCCTAAAAAAATCATTCAGGAGTCAGCCGTGGCGAAGTCTACCGCAACTTATTGGAATACCCTCAGTCCCGAAAACCGGACACGCTGGACGCCGGTCGAGGGACTGGAAGGCATGGCCGAGGAATTAACCCTCAGCATCGATCCGGTCAGCGGCGAATATACCCGCTTGACACGGTTTCTTCCGCAGGCGGACACGTCGCTGTTCGGTGCCAAGGCGCATGATTATCCGGAGGAAGTGTTCATCGTGAGCGGCCGTCTATACGACCAGGCATTCGACCGTTGGCTGGAAACCGGCCATTACGCCAGCCGTCCGCCCGGCGAACTTCACGGGCCGTTCAAAACCGATATCGGTTGCGTCGTTTTGGAAATCTCGTTTCCCAATCGCGCGCAATCGGATGGAATCGCATAACCCGCGGCATGCCGGAATATTTTGATTTAATAGGCGTTAAACAAACAAAAACGGAGGCCATCACATGCAATGCCAATTCGATCATATCGTACTGAACATCGAGGACGATGCCAAAATGCTGGCTTTTTATTCGCAGGTGCTGATGCTGGAGCCGGAACGGATCGACGAATACTTTGCCGGCGACGTCCCTTTTCCGTCCGTCAGGCTTAACCCGGTGACGGTGATCGATCTTTTCCCTAAAGCCTTGTGGGAAGGCGGGCAACAAAAAGGCCAAGCGAACTTAAACCATTTTTGTCTTACCCTGGACAAAGACGACTGGCAAGCCCTCCTGGAAAGGCTTGAAGCCAATTCCGTTCCGATTGAAGAAGGGCCGGTGATTCGTTGGGGCGCCCAAGGCAGCGGCACTTCCTTTTATTTCCGCGATCCGGAAGCGAATTTAATCGAAGCGCGTTACTACGATCGATCAGCCGGTTCGAGCTAAAGAAAATCGGCCAGCGGCACGGCAAGGAAAATTTCATTTCCCTCACCGCCTGCGGCCGCACTAATCGGCGAACTGCGGAACTGTTCGCGGTTTGCGATGATAATTTATTCGGTGCTTCGAAAAATTATTGACCACCAGTTTACCTCCTGACATGACGAGGTCCGGATATTCCATCAACTTGAACCGTTCAAGCGCATTGCCTTTGATCGCGATCAGGTCTGCCGGTGCATTGGGCGTCAGGGTGCCCAAGCCCTCAATACCGGTGTCCAAATGCTCGGCAGCCGCGGAGGTTGCCGATTTAAGGACATTCATCACATCGGGAAAGTCTATCGCTTCGCCGCTGCCCAAATGCAACATCAAATGCATTTCTTCGCCGTTGATCCCCCAGGGCACGTTGTCGTGTGCGATCTCAGAACCGTAAATCATTGGAAATTCAAGACCGTATTGGGCGAATTCCTGATAGATATGGCCAATATGGTGCGCATTCGCATAAAGTCCGTCTCCGCATGACGCCAGCGTGTCGATGGTCGTAATAAATTTCATGCCATGGTGAATCGCTTGATGCAGCAGTTCACCATCGATCGCGGCACAGGGTATATGCGCCATCGTATCCAAGCCGGCATTGACCGCAATCTGAAAACCTTCGTTCTCCCCCACATGAGGGTGTCGTAAAAGCCCCCCAACCAGCTACACATACGGTAAAATACCCCTATCCAAACCTATTAGAAATAGATCAATGGCAGCCGAAGCGAACATTAGACCCGTCAAGACATTGTATAGCGCCAAGCAATATTCGCTATTCGATGAATGCGAGGTTGAACCGTTACCTGAGTTGATCGCTCAATCGATCTCAAGCGAACCGATGGCCCGTTTTGAAGCGCCCGACCCGCGCGGCTTATCGATCAACGGTAAACCGCTCGGCGAACATCTGGAGCACGCCGGCTTAACCATCCCGTTGAAATTGCGCCCCTTCCTGCAATCGCTATCCTTCGCCGAGTTCGAAGCCCGTTATCGGCCCGGCGGGCGTCCGCCGTATGCGCCACGTGCGATGGTGGGGATTATTCTCTACGGCCTGTTACAAGGCATCAGCAGCCTGCGCGACTTGGAGCGTTTAGCTCGAGCCGATGTGGGGTGTTGGTGGCTAAGTGGCGGTATCATGCCGGATCACTCAGTCATTGGCCGTTTCGTCCATCAGCATGCCGAATCATTGACGACCGAATTTTTCGATCAACTGGCGCGCCGTACTTTGAAAGTCACAGGCTCAGGCACGACGACGTTGGCGGGCGACGGTACCGTGATCGAAGCCATGTCCTCCCGGTTTCGATTGATGAAGGAAGAAGCGCTCAACCAAGCCTTGGCGCAAGCGAAGGAAGCCGCGCAAGCCAACCCAAACGATGCGGCTGCGACTAAGCGTTTGAACGGTCTGGAACAAGCCCAAGCCGAGCTAAAGTCTCGCCAGCAAAAACAAGCCGCCAAAGGCAAAGATCCGGCCAAGACCCAAGTACAAAGCAACGAGCCGGAGGCGGTATTACAGCCGCAAAAGAACTCCAAAGACTTTCGCAGCAGTTATAAACCGTCGGTATTGGCGAACGACAATCGAGTGATCGTGGCTTGCGACGTTCATCCTTCCAGTGAAACCGAGGTGGTGCCAGGTTTACTGGATCGCGCCCAAGCCCTGGGAGGCGTCGAAACAGCTCTGTTCGATGCTGGCTATTTCAGCAATGGCGTCTTGGATACTGCTGAGCAACACAACATCGAATTGCTTTGTCCGGAAGGCCAAAGTGAAGGAGACGATTGGAACAAACAATCCAACAAACAAATCCCCAAAAGCCGCTTTATTTATCAGGCCGACGACGACACTTATTGCTGTCCGGGGCAACAACGCTTGACTCGCCGTCACACCTGCAAAGGCGGTAAAAGTGGCCATGCTTATACCGTCTACGCCTGCGATGCCTGTTCAGACTGTCCGCTGAAATCCCAATGCACGCGTAGCGAAAGCGGTCGCACCCTCAAACGCTATGACAGCGATACCCAAAAAGAAGCCCTGCGCCTGAAAATGGCCCAGCCCGAACCTCGGCAACGCTATCGGCAGCGGCAGGCCATGGTGGAGCCAGTCTTCAGTCAGCTACGCGGTCGCCAAGGCTTGAATCGCTTTCGCCGTAAAGGTTTGGCGGGCGTCAAAGTGGAATTCGCCTTGCACGCCATGGCCTACAATCTGAGCCGCGCATTAGTGGCAGCTCTTTTTCGCGCTTTATATCATTGGCTTAGCCGGTTTATGAGCTCGTTTGACCGAAAGTTCGACAGTTGTCATGGTTAAACTACTGACTTGCCAGCTTCGCCGGCCGTGGGAAATACGGCCGGTTTCCAGTGGTAAATCAAAGAAATTGGGGTTTTACGACAGCCTCACATGGGCAAGGACTTTTTTGCCTAAGGCATGGGCTTCGTTGACAATCCATTCGACCTGCTCTTCCGACAAAACCGGCCAGGGGGCTTCGGGCACGGCTCCATGACCATGATCCATCATCCAGGGCGCTCCGGCTTCCCCGCCCACTTCCAACGCAATCTTGATCGCGGAGGCACCGCCCGCCACCAAATTTTGGACAATTGCTCTGACTTCGTTTTCCGTGGCATTTGGTGCAATGGCCAGTCCCACTTTGTCATACCCGCCGACTTGGTCATCGGGAGTAAAGATGTTCAGCGGATAACCGCCTTGGGCTTGAAGAATCGGACCGGTAGTCAACAAACGCAACGAGCCATCGCCTCCTTGTGGCGATTGCAAGGGGCCGCCGCCGGTGTCTTGGGCCGTGGTGATCCCATGCTCCAAGACTTTGTCGTGTCTGACATTTTGAAAACTGATATGCGCATGCGATTCGATAAAACCCGGCATAATGGTGGCGTCGCCCAAGTCATACTGCCTGGCACATTGCGAGCTCAGTTCAGCATAATCTCCAACCGCCGCAACTTTGTCGGCCAATACCAGCACACTTTTGTTAAATTGAACGTTATAGCCATCGAACAAACGATCCGCAGTCAACAATTTGCAAGCATCGGGGTTTGGAGCCGCGGTTGCCGCATTGGAAATTAACCCGGATATTTCATCAGTCCCTTGAAACCCTATCGAAACCCTCATTTGTTTTAAAACATGCGATCGTAAGGAGAAATTGAGCGGTCAAAAAGGGAATTAAGCGTTGATTTTCGTTTTTCAGGCGCAACTTCCCCTTACCCCATTGTTTATCAGCGTGCCGGGCACAGCACTTTGTTTGTACTAATCAGGGCACAGGCGCTGACAAACGGATTTAAACAGGGATTGAAACGGATACTGACTGCTGAACAGCAGTCGAATACGACGGGTGTTACGAATGATGACGGCACCGATTTTAAACAATTTCAGGCGAATGGTGGCGCAAGTGGCTGTCGCTAGTTCGGTATTTTTGAGGGCGATTCGGCGAATCGCATGGATCAACGTATAGGCCAGTGTCGATAACAGCAAACGAAACTGATTCGGCCACCACAGGCTGCAACTGGTGCGGTCGGCAAACAGATCCAATTGTTGTTCTTTAATCCGGTTTTCCATGTCGCCTCGCGCACAGTAAACGGTTTCATAGAGTGTTTGTGCATCGCCGTCCAGATTGGTTACGACATAGCGGGGATTACTCCCTTGGCTCATGTGTTCGGCCTTAAGAATGACACGGCGTCGGCGTTTCCAGGTGCCGGCTTTATAGTGGAAATCGGTAAAGAGACGCTGTTTCTGCTGTTCGCTTTGGAACTGTTGCCGGGCTTGTTCAATCCAGGGTTGGCTTAAGCGCGTTAAGCGTTTATTTTTGGCCAACCCGACAATATAGTGAACGCGATGCCGCTCGCACCAACTCAGCATCTTATGGCGACAAAAACCGCCATCGCCGCGAAACGTGATGTCAACGTCCGGCCAAGCCTGACGCAAGCGCCGAACCAGCAAAGCCAGAATCGCCCAGCTGTGCTTGGCGCCATCAATATTGCTGGGACGTAGATAACTGACCAAGCAGTGATGGCCGCAAAAGACATACAACGGCAGGAAACAATAGTGCCGATAGTAGCCATGAAAAAAACGTCCGTCCTGTTCGCCATGAACCGGATCGTCGGTGGCGTCGAAATCCAGGATCAACGATTTCGGCGGTGTCTCATACGAAGCGATAAACTGTGCCAGCAACTCCTCATGAACTCGCCACATCAAGGCGCGATCCGCCTGCTGCTCAAACCGGCACAAGGTGGATCGGCTGCCCAATGTCTGATCCTTTTCCACCGCCGTCTGCAAGGCGATATCATTTCTGAGCGTGTCATGATCATTCAAATCCTCATACCCACACGCCAAGCCATAAACCCGTTGACGGAGCAGGTTGATCACAGAGTGTTGCACGCGGTCAGGGGCTCTGGCGTCAGGAATCTGCGCCGCTATCCGTTCGGTTAACCCTAACTGCTGGTCAACCGCTCGTAACAACAGCACACCGCCATCACTGGTGATCGCTCCACCACTGAATTGGGCGTCTATTTTACGGCGTTTTAAGGGAGGAAATTCTATCTGAGCTGGAGTACAATTTGTCATGGGCAAGTTGTTGGTTAAATTCAATCTAAGTAACTGAATTTTATCAAATATCAACAAACTTGCCTGCCTCTATCATGAAATATTCGGGCTAACTGCTGGTCAACCGCTCGTAACAACAGCACACCGCCATCACTGGTGATCGCTCCACCACTGAATTGGGCGTCTATTTTACGGCGTTTTAAGGGAGGAAATTCTATCTGAGCTGGAGTACAATTTGTCATGGGCAAGTTGTTGGTTAAATTCAATCTAAGTAACTGAATTTTATCAAATATCAACAAACTTGCCTGCCTCTATCATGAAATATTCGGGTTAATCCCTGGCAAGCCAGAATCGTGAAGGCCAACGTTTTTACATTGAATAGTCGATTGGTATGTCGCATAAAAGTCCTCGTAGGCATTAATTATTATTTTCATAATGAAATGGTGTCGATCTATTATGATCTGCATTTCATTTGTTTTATAAAGTAAATCAATTGGTTGAAATCTATCGTCTCAAACCAAGATCATTTTACCGGGCGGGAGTTATGCGTTTTTATGCCAAACGTAGTAATTCTTATGAGAAACGTATTTTCTTCGAGGGAGGGCAAGTTGCCTACGATGGTCAGCCCGCATGAAGCATCGCGGAATGCGGGACCTTGGAACCACGCCATTCCCGGATTCCGCTACGCTGCATCCAGGCTACAAATTTTATATGAGTCGGTCATTCCGGCAGGGATTGCCGGAATCCAAGCAACAGGGATGTTTTGAGCGCACCCTCCCTGGCAAACGAACTCATTATTTGTTCGTTTTTTGCCTATTGCCCCGTCAACAGGCAACTGTTGCTGGAATAGCTCGTAACCCGCATGAAGCATCGCGGAATGCGGGACCTCGGAACCACGCCATTCCCGGATTCCGCTACGCTGCATCCAGGCTACAAATTTTATATAAGTCGGTCATTCCGGCAGGGATTGCCGAAATTCAGGCGACAGGAATGTTTTGAGCGCTCCTCCCTGGCAAACGAACTCATTATTTGTTCGTTTTTTGCCTATTGACCCGTCAACAGGCAACTGTTACTGTAATAGCTCGTAACCCTCATGAAGCATCGCGGAATGCGGGACCTCGGAAACACGCGATTCCCGGATTCCGCTACGCTGCATCCAGGCTACAAATTTTATATGAGTCGGTCATTCCGGCAGGGATTGCCAGAATCCAAGCAACAGGGATGTTTTGAGCGCCCCTCGCTGGCAAATTTTGCGGTACTAGCTGCTTACTCCACCCTTAGACATCAACCGGTTATGTAAATCAACCATGCGCCCGGCCAAATCCGAATCGCTGGCAAACAAGACACCGCAATGATTCATAAACGTCGAACCGCTAGGATTCAGCTCGAAAGGCCTACCTCTGCTGTCGCTGACCGGTAATCCTGCCTCATTAAAGAGGCAAGCCGTCGCCGCATAGTCCCAAATGCTGCCGCCTCCTTGTTGAGGTTTAGGGAATTTGAAATAGCAGGCCGGCGCTTTGTCCAGTACCCGGCAGGCGTTCATCGCGGCCCCGCCTTGCAGGACCAATTCCGAACCCGCGTAACCTAAATCCTTGGCGAGACGTTCCAATTCGCCCGACACGGTTTGATATAGCGGGTCCCTGGCGAAGCTCTTGTCGGTGATAAAGGTGGCCTTCCGGCCGCTCGAAGGTGGTGAAACGGCTGCCGCTTCGATGTTTTGGCCGCTACGCGAAAGACCCCGCCCTTTAACCGCCCGATAAAGGGTTCTGGCAACGGGATCGTAGACCACTCCGATTTGCGGCGTTCCGTCGCGGCCGACCAAGGCGATCGACACCGAATAGCCCGGCACCTGTTCGATAAACGGTAAGGTACCGTCCAGCGGATCGATGCACCAGAAAAAGTCCTTATTCAGCCGCTCCCGGTCGTCGGGACTTTCTTCCGTCAACAGCGCCAAATCGAACATCGCGCAGGTCGGCAGTAGGTTCTGCAAAATGACCTCCTGGCTTAAATGATCGACTTCCGTCACCACTTGCGCCGCCAGACTGGTTCCGCCTTGCTTGGTTTGCACGGCAACCTCGCGTGACGAATGGTTGGCGATGACTTGCCCGGCCTGATAAGCCGCCGCAACCGCGCATTGACTGAGTAAAAACAAATTATCCGCGGACAACCGCATCCCCTTCTCCCCCATTAACCGTTCAATTGCGCGACGACTTCGCGGGCCAGACGTTCGCTGTAACTGTGGATTTTCCAATGACCCGGACTCCAACCTTTCAAGAAACGATGGAAATCGGTCCACGCGACCGGATACAAAGCCCGCCAGTCTTTTTCGATGGCTTCCGCATCGATTGCTTTGCCTTTGGCCGGCAAGGCGCTCTTGAGGACTTGAAAGTAACTGTCCAGTAATCGTTCCTCATGCTGCTGGCATTCGTCTTCGTCCAAGCAACTGCCGATGAAATAAGCCACGTCCTTGATGCCGCAACCGCCGCCGACATATTGAAAATCGACGGCCGCGACATTTCGGCCGTCGCGGGAAAAGCAAAAATTGGCCAGTTTGGCGTCGCCGTGAACGAAGGTTTGGAATGGACTGCTGCGCAGTTTTCGATCGATGGCCTCGGCGGCATTTTTCAACGCGCTATCGTCCAAGGCCGCCAATTCGTCGGGCCGGGTTTGTAGATGCCAATAGGTGCCGGTCGGCCAAAGCCCCTCCGGTCGTTCGCCCAGGAAAGTGGCATGAAAATTCGCCAACCAACTCAAACAGGTTTGCATTTCAACCTCGTTTACCTGCGAGCGGCGTTCGGCGAAACCGGCGGCATCGAGATCTTCCAGCACGATCAACAGTTCGTCGTTGCGTTCGATAAACGCCAAACAAGCGGGCACCCGGCAAGATTCGTCGCAATGCTTGCTCCAGTGATGATACCAAGCCGTTTCGACTTGGTAGGAATGCATTTTCCGTTGGTGCGATATATCGGTATTCCAGCCGCGCGGATGATTCCCCTGAGCGGCAAGTTGAACATGCTTGACGATCACGCTGTCCGCCGCACCGCCAGTCAATCCGTAACGGACGATACTGCCGTAACCGCTCCAAAGGCTTTGAATGACGCCGATTTCGTGCATGGTTTCGGCTTGGGTGGCGTTAAGAATGATTTGTTGGATATCCTCGGTCATTGGTCGGGGTTATGGTTCACCATAATAAATATCAAAAGAGTATTGTCATCCGCTCTTTTTCGGATTTCGCAATTTGGTCTGTCATTATAAGCGACCGAGGGAATTAAGTTACCTCCGGTATCGCCGAAGGTTTATTGAGTTACGCCCTCAATGGGCTCTTCTTGTCGGCAAACCACGTATCCAGATTGAGTGCTCGAGATATTCCTCCTGTCTCTTACAACAAATTCATCCAATTCAACTATCGGAAAAAATAGACCCGTAGCCCGCGTGAAGCATCGCGGAATGCGGGAACTCGGAACCACGCCATCCCGGATTCCGCTTCGCTGCATCCAGGCTACAAATTTTATATAAGTCGGTCATTCCGGCAGGGATTGCCGGAATCCAGGCGACAGGAATGTTTTGAGCGCACCCTCCCTGGTAAACGAACTCATTATTTGTTCGTTTTTTGCCTATTGACCCGTCAACAGGCAACTGTTGCTGGAATAGCTCGTAGCCCGCGTGAAGCATCGCGGAATGCGGGACCGCGGAAACACGCCATTCCCGGATTCCGCTACGTTGCATCCAGGCTACGAACTACCATGCCAGTCACACCGCGATTCCCCCAAAACTTCGCCGTGGTTCGGCGCATCTACGGACTTATGAAAACCCGACCGTGCGAACGGTGCTGCCATGGCGCGAACTGACGACATCGAGCCGCAGCGCCATCTGTTCCTTCAATTCGCTGACATGGGAAATGATGCCGATCATACGACCGCTGGCTTGCAGGTCGATCAGCGTTCTGATCGCCAAATCCAGCGATTCGGGATCGAGGCTGCCGAACCCTTCGTCGATAAACAGGGTATCGAGCTTGATGCCGCCGGCATAGGACTGCACGACATCGGACAAACCCAGCGCCAGCGACAAGGCCGCCATGAACGATTCGCCGCCGGACAGCGTCGCCACGGGCCGGGTTTTGCCGCTATAACCGTCCTCCACTTCCAGCTCCAGGCCGGACGCTTTATTGCCCTTGGCACGGTCTTCCTTGCGCACCAAGCGATAACGGCCCTTGCTCATCTGGTTCAGGCGCGCCGAAGCCTGGATCAGCACGTCGTCGAGCAGCACGCTCAACACGAAGCGCTGCAGGCTGATCTTATTGCCGGTCTGGCCGTTGGCCACCTCGCTGAGCGTGCCGTAAACGGCATATTGCGCTTCCAGGGCTTGATGTTTTTGATGGGCTTTGCCCAGCTTGACCTTAACATCCTGCAATTGGTTATGCCGCGCTTCCAATTTACGCCAGGCCTCGTCGGCTTGCTTGAACAAAGCGGTTTTTTCGGTAATTTGATGATCGAGAGCCGCCATATCGGGCGCTGTTTGTTCCGACAGTTCCGCTTGCAGGTCGGAGACGGCACTTTTCAGCTCGGTCAACTGGGTGTGGAATTGTTCGATGGCGATTTTCAACTGTTGCTGCTCTGCTTCCGGCAACAAAGCCCGCTGGAAAGCCTCTTCATCGGCAAAGTCGCTGTTTTCCAACGCGTCATGCCAACGCTGTCGGACTTCCGTTTGTTGCGTCGACAACTCCGCATGGCGTTCTTTCAAGGCCTCGTTTCTGGAAATGGCCTTGTCCAGATTGGAGCGTTTCTCGGCATGGATCTGCTCGGCCGCTTCAACGGCGTCTGTTAACGTTGTGATACGCGCTTGCAACGATGCCGAAGCATCGGCCAGGACCTTGGGTTCGCGGTAGGCTTCCGGCAACAGTTGTTCCAGTTGCTCGGCTTTGGAACGGGCACCGATGAACTGCTCATTATCGGCATCGACCTTGGCTTCCAACTCGGCCAACGTGGTTTCCATCGCCTTCAGTGATCGTTTGATCTCCGCTAGCCGACTATCGAGCGCTTTCTGTTCTTGTTGCCGTTTGAGCAATCTTTGCACCTCGGCTGCCGCCTGATTGTACGCCTCCGTCATTTTCTCCAGCGGTTGTTCGGCGAGTTGCGCCAATTGCGTTTCCAGTTGCGCGATTTCCTTGGCCTTGCTGCCGGCTTCGTGATGGGCGGCATCCCATGCCTCCTTGGCTTGCTGCATGACTTCGGCGGCGCGATTTTCCATGGCCCGCGCCTCGTCGACCTGCTGTTTGGTGACTAAAGACTCGTCCTTAGCCGCCGTGGCGGGCGCCGGATGCTCCTTGCTGCCGCAGACCGGACACGCCTCGCCGGTCTTAAGTTGGCTGGCCAATAAAGCCGCCTGCCCCGAATGCCAGGCCAGTTCGGTTTGCCGTGCCTGTTTCTGCAGTGTCTCGAATTCGTTTCTTTTAGACTCGAACCTGGCCCCACATTCATTTTCGTTGTCGATCAGCTGCGTTTGCTGGCGCCGACATTCTTCCAACTGCTTGCGTTGCTCGAGCTTCTGCCGCAAGGCTTCCTGTTCGATCTGTTGGTCGGCCAACGCTTCCAGCTCGACGGCGATATCCGCCACTCGCGCCTCTTTCTCGGCTTGCTCTTCTTTTAATGCTTGCACTTCATTTTTCTGTGCATGCAAGGCCTCTTTGCCGATCACCAGCGTTTTTTCGGCTTGCCGTAGCGCCGCTCGCGCCGTCGCCAGCTCGACGATACGAGCTTCATGTTGTTGCAATTCAACTTGCCGTTTTTTCAGCTCATCGACTTCGGCAAAGGACTGCCTGGCTTCCTGCAATTGACGGTTGGTGGTTTGTTCTTCGGTTCCCGCGATGCGAATAGCGTTCTCGCTGCCGGACAATTGCTGATCCAATGTTTTCAGCTCATCCGCCTTGGCCCGGAAGTTGTCGAACATAGGGCGAATTTTATCGGCTTGTTGCGCCTGCAGCAGCCGCTTCTTTTGAGCTTTCACCTCGGGTTCCAATGCCCGCTTAGCAGCCAACGCTCGCTCTTTCTCCGCGAGTTTGTCGAAACGTCCTTGCAACATCATGGCCTGTTCTTTATCGCGCGCGGCCTGTTGCTGCCGTGTTAATGCCTGCTCCTTTTGCTTAAGCGCAGCGGACAGTTCCGGCTGCAGCGCGGCCAATGTCTCGTCGACCTCCGCTTCGCTGCCCAGTTCGACGCTTTGCAGAATACCTTTGATCTGGTTGCGGTGCTGCTCCACTTCCTGGCGGATGCCGGCCGCCTGCGCTTTCAATTGCTCCTCGATGCGCTTGTAGATATGGGTCTGGAACAATTGGCCGAAGATCTTTTCCCGCTCTCTCGAATCGGCCAGCAACAATTCGCGGAATTTGCCCTGCGGCAGCACCATGACCTGGCGAAACTGATCGACATCCAAACCGATCAGGGTGCGGATGCTCTCGGTGGCATCGGTGACGCTTTTGGCGACCATCAGCCTGCCGTCCGCGGAACCGTCGAGCTGCCATAGCTGGGCCTCGGCTTGCTGGGTGGTGGTTCCTTCCCCCCGGCTTTTGGGTCGTTCCTGAACGGGGATACGTCGAATGCGATAGGTTTTGTCGCCCAGCGTGAAGTCCAACCTCGCCTCGGTCAGCACATCGGCCTCGGCAAAATCGCAACGCATCTGCGCCGCCTCCCGTTCGGCGCCGGTCGTTTGTCCGTATAAAGCGAAACAAATTGCATCCAGGATCGAACTCTTGCCGGCGCCGGTCGGACCGTTGATCAAAAACAACGGATTGTCGCCCAAGGCTTCGAAGTCTATCGTTTCCGTGCCGGCAAAAGGCCCGAAGGCCTGCAGCGTCAGTTGCAAGGGTTTCATACACGCTCTCCTTCGCCTTTATGCAGCGTGGCGATGGTCCGTCTGACGGCCTCGTCCTGCTCCGGCGTCAATTCCTGTCCCGCGACCTGTTGGAAAAAGTCCCGAAACATCTCCAGTTCGCCGCGTTTCAACTTTTCCCGGTCGGCACGTTGTTCGCCGGTCTCCATCATGCCCGGCTTTTCCAAGTGCAATACATTGGGATAGACCTCGCGCAATTTCCCCATCGGATCGAGGATCGCATGCTTGTCGGCCAGCCTGATCAACAGATAATCTTCGTTGTTGGGATCGGTTTTGCCTTGTTCGATCAGTGTCGCCAGTTCGCCTTCCAGAACGCGCATGTCGCGCAGCGGCTGCAGCGATAAGTGGGTGGCGGATTTGAAACCATTGCCGTCCAGCTCGACCAGGGTCACGCCCTTGTTATGATGCTGTTCGGAGAAACTGTATTTCAGAATCGAGCCGGAATAACGGATGTGCTCGCAACCTTTCCATTGCGGGCTGTGCAGATGACCGAGCGCGACATAATCGAAATCCGCGAACGGTTCGGCGTCGACCCGGTCCGCGCCGCCGATCGATAAGGGGCGCTCGGATTCGGACTCGGTCGCGCCGTCGATGAAACAATGGCTCAGCAGCACGGCCGGCCTGTTGCCCGCTTTCGCCGCCTTTATTTGTTCGACGAGATAGCCGTGCGCTTCGTCGTGGCCGGTCACCTCGACGCCGAAGCGGTTGCGGACGGATTCGGGATCGTTGTACGGAATGCCGTAAAAAGCGACATCGCAAAGCACCACCGGCTCGGTGATCCGGCCGAGATCGCCGAGAATATGCAGGCCGGCTTTACTGAGTTGCCGCGAAGCGAAGCGCAACCGTTCGGCGCCGTCATGATTGCCGGGAATAATCAGCACCGGCACGCCCAGTTCGCTGCAAATGGTATGCAACACGTCGTCGAGCAGCTCGACCGCCAGCGCCGGCGGCACCGAGCGGTCGTAAATATCGCCGGAAACGATCACCGCATCGACCGCTTCGCGTTCGATATGGCCGATCAACTGCGCCAACACATGGCGCTGGTCTTCAAGCAAGGAAACATTGTGAAACTGGCGCCCGAGATGCCAGTCGGAGGTATGGATGAATTTCATGGATATATTGTAAACCTAATCGGGATCATGCAGCGTTGCGAACGATATTTTAAGCCAACAAACAATTCAGCAATAAGCCGTCGAATTCCTGGCTGTGTCGGCGAATGACCTGGATGAAAAACTGAACCTGCGCATACAGTTTTGGGCTGTCGTACAACACCTCGGGCGCAATGTCCGCCCGGTGATAAACGCGTTTACTGGCCAACTTTTCCGCTTTTTTGATCGACACTTTGTTGCAATAGCGCCCGAGCTGTTTTAAAAATCGCCTGGAATTGGGATCGGTATGGTGGAACAGTTGCAAGAACACCAATTGATCGAACAAACGCTGCGTATTGGACAATAGTTGGCAGAAATTCAGCGGTTTCGTTTGCGGCATTTTTTTAAAATAAAACTTCGCCATGCGAAACCATTCCCGGCCGGACAACCCCTCTTCATCCTGGCTATGGTCGTCTAACGCGCCCTTGATCAATCCGGAAAGGTCTAAATCCGATTTCGAGCGATTGACGATGACCGATACGATGACGATGTTATCCGGACAATAACCGCGATCGTTATCGATTCGATCGACCGACCAATCGGTGTCGGCATTTTCCGCAAAGGTAAAAGGCACATCGGTGACGGGACAGACGCCTTTGGTTTTTTCGTATTCGCGCATTAAATCCCTGGCGGTAATCGTCACGTCCAGCTCCTTAACCAACGCTCTGTCGCGAATGCTTAGCAGTTTTTTCTCGAACATGTCCGGCATTTTTCGACTGACCTGCTGGTATTTGGCGGCCGCATAACCATTGCGTATTTCTTCCCGGTGCCGATCGGCAAAACGGGAAATATCCAGCGGTAATTGAAACCGATAATGATCGAAACCCAATTCAAAGGCTAAACTGTACATAGCGCGCTCCTGATAATCAAACATGGTTATTCGCATCGAACTCGACATTCAGCATACAATCCAGCCCTAACATTTTGCGTCAGGGTTAAACCGTTTTTGAAATTCCTACGCCTTCGATCAATTCATTCATACAGGGAAGCAACGACATGAGTAAGCAGAAATCCCAAGCAACGCAACAACGACGCAGTCTGGTTCTGGAAAGCATTCGCCGCCTTAGCGGTAAAAGTCTACGTTGGGTGACGGGAAGCGAAATTGTCCGGGATTTAACGGCACAGGGATACGACGTAGCCGCCCACCATATTCGGCGAGATTTAAAAGCCTTGTTGCCGCTGCATCCGCAGTTGGAAGTCAACGACAACAGCAAAGGCGACGAAGGCCCCGTCAACGGTTTACCCTTCGGTTACCGCTGGGTCGGAACCGATGTCGAGCCAAGCACCGGCTTGACGTTGCCGGAGGCTTTGTCATTGGTGATGGTCGAACGTTATCTGGGCCAATCGTTACCGGTATTGCTCACCCAATCGCTAAACGATTTATTTGAAAAAGCCCAGCAGACTCTGGACTTGCACAAGAAAAGCCAAGTCACCCATTGGCCGGATAAAATCAGCGTGATACAACCGGCGCAAACGCTGTTACCGCCCGATATCGATTCCGCCATATCGGCGACGGTACACGAAGCCTTGATCAAAGAAAAACAACTTGAAGTCACCTATCAGTCGATTCATCGTGAATCAGCCAAGGAAAAAACCTATCGTTTGCATCCATTGGGCCTGATCCAGCGAGGGCCGGTCACCTATTTGGTGGCGATGGCCAACGATTATGAAGACGCCTATATTTATGCGCTGCACCGCATCCTATCGGCCAACTCACTGGAAGACGGCAGTCGACAAAAAAGCGGTTTCAACCTGAATCATTACGCACAAAAACGAGGTCACTTCGGGTCGGGCGAATCGATTCTATTTAAAGCCAGAATCGTTAACAATCTCTCCGATACCCTTCAAGAAACGCCTTTGCATGCCTCGCAATCGATCACCGAAGACGACAATCCGGGCTACAAGATCCTTCAAGCGGAATTGCCGAATACCTGGCAACTGCGCTGGTGGATTCTCGGCGAGGGAGACAGAATTGAAGTGTTGGGGCCAAAAACTTTGCGCGATGATATTGCCGAAACATTGAGAAACGCGGTTAAGCAATATTGATGATCATAAGTTTACTTCTCACGAATTAAGAACACTCGCATCGTTTCATGTAGACTCGAATTTCTTACGCAACATACCTTTTTGTTAATTTTGTTAGAATGCTTTCTGTTACTTTAGCAACCTAAATATCTAACCTTGGATACACCTATATATCTCGATTACGCCGCTACCACGCCAATGGCGCCCGAAGCCGTAGAGGCAATGCTTCCTTATTTAACAAAAAAAGGTACATTCGCTAATGCTTCAGCCATTCAACACTGTTTTGGCGAAACCGCGGAAGCGGTTGTCGAACAGGCGCGTAATGAAATCGCCGAATTATTGCGCGCTAAAGCCAGGGATTTTGTATTTACATCAGGCGCCACCGAATCCAACAATCTTGCCATTAAAGGTATCGCGCAAACTTATCAAGACCGAGGCAAACACCTCATTACCTCGGCCATAGAGCATAAATCGGTTTTAGACACCTGCAAAACTCTGGAAACTCAAGGCTTCTCAATCACCTATTTGCGCCCTAACAGCGATGGCCGCATAGACTTGAATGACCTTTTAAACGCCATCACGGACGAGACGATTCTGGTGTCGATCATGCACGTCAATAACGAAACCGGCGTGATACAACCGATCGAGGAATTCGCCGAGGCGCTTGCCGATAAAGACCTATTTCTCCATGTCGATGCCGCCCAAAGCGCGGGAAAATTAGCAATCGACCTATCGGCTACGCCTATCGATCTACTATCGATGTCGGCGCATAAATTTTACGGCCCCAAAGGCATCGGCTGCCTGTATATTCGCAATCGTAAGCAAACCGGATTGACGCCGTTATTGCATGGCGGCGGTCAAGAACAGGGCCTGCGCCCCGGCACTTTGCCCACCCATCAAATAAATGCGATGGCGGCCGCTTTTAAGCTTGCTCATAAACAGATTGCCCAAGACTTCACGCATTGCAAGCGTTTGAAGCAAACGTTATTAGAAATTTTGCAACAAATCGACGGGGTCGCCCTTAACGGCGACCAGGACCACATATTGCCGAATATCATCAACGTCAGTTTCGACCAGGTCGGTTCCGACTCACTCATTATCGCATTACGGGATCGACTCGCCATTTCCTCGGGTTCGGCCTGTAACAGCGGCGCGATCGAAGCCTCGCATGTTTTGCGTGCAATGGGAATCGAAGGCGATAGACTCTACGGCGCCATCCGGATAAGCTTGGGTCGTTACACGACCGAAAAAGAAATCCGACAAGCCGGACAAATCATTATCGAGGAAGTCGCCCGCTTAAGAGAGCTCGCTCAGATTTAATCGGTCATATCGATGTTGCGTAGCCCGTATGCAGCGGGGAAATTGCGGCACCATCCCGGATTCCGCAGGCTCCATCCGGGCTACTTAACTAATGTAACCGGTTATCGATGTTAAATGTGTAGCCCGTATGCAGCGTAAGCGAAATACGGGAAAACGGAGCCCCGGATTCCGCAAGCTCCATCCTGGCTACTTAGCTCCCCCGGCACCGTGGTCGATTCGCATAGAGTAGAGTCATGTTAGGTAAAAAAGTCGTCAACAACGTTTATTGGCATACCAGCTTAACGCCCGAGCAAGCGTCTAAAATTCAGGCGAAAATAGCAGAGGCGGAACGCTTGGCTCAGGTTCGAGCGGATGTCGATTACAACGTCGTCAAATGCGATCTCAACAGCCAAAGACTGTCCTTGCTCTATTATTTGGACTTTTTCGATACCCCGTTTCCGGTATTGAACAAAAGTTACCGTATCGACCTGGACCAACATCGCGTCGAAAAACGCAATTATGACACCTCGTTGAACCCGCCTATCCTGCATCGCAAGGAACTGTTGCTGAGCGAACAGCATCCGCGCGTTTCAGACTACAAGGAACTCACCGCTACCGCCGAACAACTCGGCCTGTTCGATAATCCGGTCGCAATTGGTTTTAAACAAGCCTGGGAGAACCTGATTGCCGAAAAAGGCTTTCGGTTGATCGATGGCGAATTCATGCCAATCGGCAATCTGGAAAGCGATATTGAACAACCCAATGAAGCCGTCCAAACCAACCAAATCTCACGCCACTTGACCGCACTCTCGCGCAGCAATCTATCCGCTCCGATGCAATGTCTGGCCCGACATGGGTTTTTAGACGGTAATTTATCCGTGTTCGATTACGGCTGCGGCAAGGGCGACGATATTCGCAATCTCAGCGCCAACGACATTCAGGTATCCGGTTGGGACCCGCATTATGCCCCCGACCAACCCAAGCAAAGAGCCGATATCGTCAACCTAGGCTTTGTCATCAACGTTATCGAGAATATCCAGGAACGCCTGGAAGCCTTATTAGGTGCCTACGAATTAACCCAACAAGTCTTAGTCGTTTCGGCCATGCTGTTTAACCAGAACGCCTTGAAAGGGCAAGCTTTCAACGATGGCGTCATCACGCAGCGCAATACCTTTCAGAAATATTTCACCCAGACCGAACTCAAGGAATTCCTCAGCGAAACCTTAGACACCGACGCGATTCCGGTCGCCCCCGGAATCTTCTTTGTTTTCAAGGACAAAGACGCCGAACAACGCTTCTTGCTCGATCGCCAACGCAGCCGTCGCAATCTCCTGCGCCTGACACAACGCCCATCGTCGCCCGCCGAACCAAAACTATCGCGCAACGAGGAAAAATACCGGGCCTACCGGCATTTGCTCGATCCGCTGTGGCAACAAACTCTGGAACTAGGACGCCTGCCGGAAAAGACTGAAATCGATTCCTTGGTCGAACTCACAGCAGCCTTCGGCACTGCCAACAAAGCCCTGCGCTTCATGCTGAATCAGTTTGATGAAGACATGCTAGAACAGGCCCGCCTAAGCCGCATCGATGACTTGCTCACCTACTTCGCCTTGCAAACCTTTTCCAAACGAAAAGCCTACAAACATTTGGATGCAACCCTGCAAAAAGACATCAAGGCCTTCTTCGGCGATTACAAAGAGGCGCTTGCCCAAGCTCAAACCGTACTATTTCAAATCGGCAATGCGGAACTCATTGAAACCAATTGCCAACAGGCCACCGAACAAGGCTTAGGCTATCTCGACGACGAAAATGCCCTGCATCTACACACCAGCGTCGTACAGCAACTGCCCGCTGTGTTAAGAATCTATATCGGTTGCGCAACCATTCTTTACGGCGATATCGAACAAACCGATTTAATCAAGATCCATAGCCAATCCGGCAAACTCAGCTTGATGCGTTACGACGATTTTGAAAATCAACCGTTACCTCGCCTGCTCGAACGCGTCAAAATCAATCTGCGCGCCCAAACGTTCGACTTGTATCAATACGGCGACGAATACGAACCGACGTATCTCTATCTGAAGTCTCGCTACATAAACGAGGAATTCTCGCATTACGCAGAACAACTTAACTTCGACGAACAGCTGCAAGCTTTGAATTTGTTCGATTTAAGCGGATACGGCCCAAAACCCGAAGAGTTTCAACAAACCTTGGAACAACACCGCTGGGAAATCAACGATTTCGAACTGATTCGCTGCCGCAGCCTGCCCAGCCTCGACAATCCGTGCGGCAATTATCTCACCTATCGCCAACTGATCGAATGCGGCGAAACCCAGCACAGCAGCGGCTTGCCCAATCTACCCAAACAAGCCGACAGCTACACCGCGCTTTACGAATTAGCCACCCACATACTTGATCCGGTCATCGACTATTTCGGCATGATTCGGCTAACTTACGGCTTCTGTTCACACGAATTAGGCAGATTGATTAAAAAACGGGTTGCGCCAAAACTCGATCAACATGCCGTGCACGAACTCAATACGCGCAAGAATCTCATTTGCCCGCGCCTGGGCGCCGCCGTCGACTTCATCGTCGAAGACGAAGACATGCGCGAAGTCGCCGACTGGATCGCCGAAAACACCCCATTCGATCGATTGTACTTTTACGGCGATGACCGGCCCATACATGTCAGTTATGGACCAGAACAGAAAAGAGAATATGTGGATTTGGTGATGACCGATTCGGGGCGGCAAGTTCCCAAGAAACGACGCATAACTCATTAGCAATTTAAGCGGGGCGGGTTATTCAACCCGCTCCTAACGTTTCTTAGCTTAAATGGTTTCTACGCTTTGCGTCACCGCCATTAAGTTGAAGCCAAGTATGGCTGACATTGAATATATCCATGTAATCTGGATGTCGGCATTATCCTTGTGCCTTTTAGGGCATGACGACAAGACGGCTTAACTTAGGATGAAGTAGGAAATAATTTTCCTACACTCGTTCCCACGCTCTGCGTGGGAACGCAGTCTAAACCGCTCTGCGGTTCGGGGCTCCGGAGCATCCCTGTCTAAGTTACCACGCAGAGCATGGTAACTTAGACAGGGAAATTATTTGTTCGCTGTTTCCCAAGCTCCAGCTTGGGAAAGCCACCCCGAAAGGGAAGCTCCAGCTTCCCGAAACCTCACCACTCTCGGATAACATTGATCAAACCCTCCTGACCCAGATAATTACGCGCACTGGAATAGCGCCAATGCTCCGGCCGATCGACATAGCCGCGTTTCACTGGGTTTTGATGGATATAGTCCAACTTCTGCCGCATCACTGACTCGGACTCGATCAGTTGCGGATGACTGCCTTCCTCCCAAACCTGATAGCGGCTTTCCTGCTTGTAAGCGCGTTTGAAAAACGCCAGCATATGCAACAACTTGCCAGACCGCTGTCTCTCCAAATACGCAATGATTTGTTTCGCTGTATAAGACTTGAAACGCTGCATGTCGTGATTCAAATCTTCCGAAGCGGCGATCAAATGCAGATGATTTTCCAGGATGACATAACCGTATAATCGAAAACCGGCCGTTTGCTGAAGAAAGCGCCAGGAGTCCAGCACAATGCCGACCGTTTGCGGGCGCGTGAACAGCGGCAACCAGTAATTGATCGTCGCCGTCATAAAATGCGGACAGTTATTAATGAGAACTCGGTAACTGCTTCTGGACATTTTATGCTCCGATAGATTTAGATGGGAAGCTGGAGCTTCCCGCACCCGTTTCCCAAGCAAGAGCTTAGGAAACAGCATGAATGGTTACTACGCTCCGCGTTACACTCGTGAGCGTCCCCAGTTTGAGTTGCCACGCAGAGCATGGTAACTATCGGGAAGTTATTTAGCTTGATACGAATAGCATCGGATTAGAATTTGGTGAACAGTGGTACTTGAACCTTCATATTTTTTGTACCCTATTGGCGTCAAGCAATGTTATTTATTCAGCTTTGCCTTTTCCTCAATCAAATAATTTCGGAGCATCCTTTCCGCTCTCATTACGTACAAAATCAAGACTTTTTCCTGTTCGACTTGGTAACGATAGAAAACCCGACAAGGACCAACGATAACTTCTCTATATCTTGAATCGGTTAATTCAGGCGGTATTCTGCCCGACTCAGGAAATTGCTCAAGCCGTTCAACAACGGAAAAGACTCTTTGCACCAGACTCCGCGCAGCCGTGAAATTATCCAACGCAATATATTCGGCAATATCATTCAGATTAGCTACAGCAGGCTCGGTCCAAACTATTTGAGCCATTTACTCATTTTATCGATCGCTTCTTGCTGGCTGAATGTGCGATTTTCCATAACAGCCATTTCCCCTCTGGCAATCCCTTCAAGCACAGCTAATCGATTTTGCATCAGTTCGTAATCGTCTACATCCACTAAATAAGCAGATGGTTGCCCATGTTCGGTAATTAGCACGGGCTCTTTTGTCTCATGCAAGTCCGCCAGAATTTTAGTAGCCTGGCGTTTCAAAGTGGTTACAAGTTCAACTTTCATAAAAAGTGATACTACTCTATCACTTCCCGATTAACAAGGTATGGGCCATAACAGAAACGGGTATATGCGGATTTGGCCGTAACCGGTTGGTTCCGGGCGGCAAGTACATTAAGCGGGATGGGTTATTCAACCCGCAACGAACGTTTTCCTTAGCTTGTCTGTCGTTAAAAAATCGTTCATGACCGGATTGCAAATCCCGTCATGCTGCGGTACCTGAGGAGTGCAGCATGCCGCATTACTTACATAAAAGGTTTCTCCGCTCTGCGTTAGAACCCAACTCAGAGCGCACCGCGTCCCGAACCACAAAGCGACTCAAAAGATATATTAGGGACGACCGGAAAAGTCGCTGTAATCCTCCCACAAACACCCACTTCTTGACGTAGTCTCTTAGCGTGGACTACACTTCGTTTTTTATGCCGAGTCCTAATCATGTATGCCACGAATGTCAGAAATTTAAAACGCAACCCGTCCGAGGCGCTACGTCATGCGGAACAGGAACCTGTTCTAGTGCTTAAAGGCAATCAACCCAATGCCGTCATCCTTCATCTTGAAAAATCGCTTGAACAGACCTGCCAACAATTGAGACCGGCTTTGGCTGCGAGTTTATTCAAAGAAAAAGTGCTGTCTTTAGGCGCGGCCGCCCAAGTCAGCGGTTTAAGCCTGTCAGAATTTATCGAACATTTAACCGATTTGGATATCGACTTGGTCGAGCCTGATAAACAAACGGAACATGAGTTGGATGCTTTGGATCAATGGCTGTCGTCATAGCCGATGCCGGCCCTCTGATTGCCTTGGCCAAGCTTGAAAAGTTGGATTTGTTGCCGGCGCTGTTCGGCAAAGTATTGGCAACTCAGGCTGTCGTGGATGAATGCTCAAAAGGCAGTGGGCATGATGCCGTTTTGATTCAAGAAGTTTTTCGGACTGAGGGCTTTCGATGTATCGATACGCCGGACTTTAAACACGCTTTGTCTCGCAGTCTTGGCGTAGGCGAACTTTCTTGTATCGAATTCGCATTACAACAATCAGCCGAATCGGTACTGTTGATTATGGATGATGCATTAGCGCGCAAACAAGCTTTACGTTTACAACTAAACATCGTCGGAACGGCGGCGTTATTATTCGTCGCCGAAAAAAAGGGTTTGATTGCCGACGCCGAGTCATTCATCGAATTGCTTAATAAGTCGGGCCATCGTATTTCGCCATCTGTCGTGACTATTTTAAAAAAGAAGCATTCCTCAAAATAATCAAGACCGCCGCAGTCCCTTTCACCGAATGACGACTATCCCTGTCGACACCAGGGCTCCCTCATTAAAAAATACCTGAATCAACACATTGGTCAATATCGTCATCCCTTTGGGCGTGGCGGATTATTTAACCCGTCCCAAACGTTTAACTTACTCGAGTGACGGTTGAATCGTTCAGAACCTCGTTGACCTGCATTTCGCATAGCGAACATGTGGGCTACTTGCTTTTCGCGCCGGGGGCAAATTGGGCGTTGTACATATCCAGGCGGATTGCCTGGCGGCGAAGATATTCGGATCTTGGGCCACACAAATTCGCGTATATTCGGTTGCGATGTCCTTCGTAGATGTAGGGCGGCTTCGCGAAGCAAGCCGCCAAAAAAACCGCCTCCGGGGCAAAATTGGCCGTGTACGCGGGGCGTGTTATTCAACTCCTGGGAAAGGAGAGGAGTCCATATCATCATCCTGCCTAGCGTATTTGTTGTTAATTTTCTGTTGTGCCACTCATTCATTTAATGAGGTAGCCCTGCTGTCGACACACTAAACCCTTGACAAATCATTGATCCCTTTGTCTGTTTCCATTACGCCATTCGCGTTCGTCACAGAAGTTGATTTGTTAGCCGCCAGTTAATTTTAGTGGTCTGCCCGTCTTGAAAGCATCCGATCCGGAGACAATCCGTGATCTTTATATCGACAACTCTACAGTACGCTACCTTATCGCTAATGAAATAGTTTCTATTTTAAGAATTTGGCACAACAAAGAGAATGAAAAGAATTTATAAGAATCGCATGAAAGAAGCATTGCATTCATCACAGTAACAATCGAATTTCGCGTTAAACAGCCTCCCAATCGAAACGGACGATGTTGCGTTCGGTTTTATCAAACTCGATACCGATCAACATAACCCGAAATTCTCCACTGGCGTATTTTTGCCAATATTTTCTTGCCTTGATCTGCGCCAATGCACGCCCCGCCTCGCCCTTTCCTTCCAGTACTTTAAATTCAATAATAAAGACCTTTTCCGCCAACTTCACAGTCAAATCAATCCTACCCTTATTGGTGACATCTTCCGCCGTCACGGTTAGCCCCAAAGCAGCCAAACAACAATACACGATGGAAGCATAATAACCTTCATAATGGGCCAACTGGTTTTGCCGATACCAATCATTCGAAATCGAGGCGAACAGCGCGGTCAAAGCCTGCCGCAATTGTTCCGGGTCGGCCTGCTCGAAAGCGTTATAAATGCGCATTTGCTGACGCGTCACGAGACCCGCTTGAGCATGCATCAAATCCCGCAGCAAGTGGCTGTTCAAGCTGGCCTTGACCTCGCGGTTTGGGTAGGTCAGATGATAAAAACACTCGCCGCCCAATTCTTCCACACGCTCGATAGTCAAATATCCGGTCTGAAATAATACGTTTTCCAGCGTGATGTCGTCGATATCGAAACCGGTCAGCATCGCATCGTCGACAACCACATTCTCCAAATCGGGAACAGAATACTGTCGCTCTCGAACCAACTTAATCAGAAATCCCGGACTACCGCTCTCGAACCAATAATTCTTGAACAAACGCTGTTCCAGATACAGCAACACATCGAATGGGTTATAGACCTTCTCGCCCAAAAAGTTATAGCCGTTATACCACTCGGCCAACTGGCTGAAGTCCACTCCCTGCAAACGCTCGTTGAACACAGATTTAATTTCCGCCAAAGTATAACCGCATAACGCGGCATAGCGGCAATCCAAAGAGATATCCTGCAAATTGTTCAAGCCACTGAACAAGCTGACTTTGCTGAATTTGCTCACACCGGTGAGTAACGCGAATTTGAGATAAGCGTCCCTGTCTTTGATCACAGAATAAATATTGCGCAGACCTTCTCTGATGGAAACGGCGCGCTCCGCATGTTCGATATTATCCAAAATAGGCTTATCGTATTCATCGACCAACACGACGACCCGCTGCTGAAATCGATCAGCCAATCGTTTGATCAATTCGGAAAACCGATTCGCCAGGTCGTCATGCTGCAACTCAACACGATAAAGCTCCGCCGTCTCGTCCAAAATTGCCCGAAAACGCTCGTCCAACATAGCCGCCGAACTGACGACACCCCCTCCGAAACTGATATGTATCACCGGATAACTCACCGACCAATCCCATTGGTCTTGCAAATATAAGCGATCAAATAAAGCCTTCTCGCCGGCAAAGACCGATTTAAGCGTGCTAACCAACAACGATTTGCCGAATCTTCGCGGCCGCGCCAGAAAATAATATTTACCCGAAGCAATCAGCTCGGCAATCAGCGGGGTTTTGTCGACATAATAATAATTACCGTCGATCAGTTCAGAGAATGTTTGAATACCAATCGGCAATTTTTTCATGATATGAGCAATAGCGCTTTAGAAAAAGTCATTCGAATAATGGGCAAAAATCAAGCATAAACATTCAAATATCCATTCCTTATTTCCTTCTCCCTATGGAGGCTGTCGTAAAACCCCAATTTCTTTGATTTACCACTGGAAACCGGCCGTATTTCCCACGGCCGGCGAAGCTGGCAAGTCAGTAGTTTAACCATGACAAATGTCGAACTTTCGGTCAAACGAGCTCATAAACCGGCTAAGCCAATGATATAAAGCGCGAAAAAGAGCTGCCACTAATGCGCGGCTCAGATTGTAGGCCATGGCGTGCAAGGCGAATTCCACTTTGACGCCCGCCAAACCTTTACGGCGAAAGCGATTCAAGCCTTGGCGACCGCGTAGCTGACTGAAGACTGGCTCCACCATGGCCTGCCGCTGCCGATAGCGTTGCCGAGGTTCGGGCTGGGCCATTTTCAGGCGCAGGGCTTCTTTTTGGGTATCGCTGTCATAGCGTTTGAGGGTGCGACCGCTTTCGCTACGCGTGCATTGGGATTTCAGCGGACAGTCTGAACAGGCATCGCAGGCGTAGACGGTATAAGCATGGCCACTTTTACCGCCTTTGCAGGTGTGACGGCGAGTCAAGCGTTGTTGCCCCGGACAGCAATAAGTGTCGTCGTCGGCCTGATAAATAAAGCGGCTTTTGGGGATTTGTTTGTTGGATTGTTTGTTCCAATCGTCTCCTTCACTTTGGCCTTCCGGACAAAGCAATTCGATGTTGTGTTGCTCAGCAGTATCCAAGACGCCATTGCTGAAATAGCCAGCATCGAACAGAGCTGTTTCGACGCCTCCCAGGGCTTGGGCGCGATCCAGTAAACCTGGCACCACCTCGGTTTCACTGGAAGGATGAACGTCGCAAGCCACGATCACTCGATTGTCGTTCGCCAATACCGACGGTTTATAACTGCTGCGAAAGTCTTTGGAGTTCTTTTGCGGCTGTAATACCGCCTCCGGCTCGTTGCTTTGTACTTGGGTCTTGGCCGGATCTTTGCCTTTGGCGGCTTGTTTTTGCTGGCGAGACTTTAGCTCGGCTTGGGCTTGTTCCAGACCGTTCAAACGCTTAGTCGCAGCCGCATCGTTTGGGTTGGCTTGCGCGGCTTCCTTCGCTTGCGCCAAGGCTTGGTTGAGCGCTTCTTCCTTCATCAATCGAAACCGGGAGGACATGGCTTCGATCACGGTACCGTCGCCCGCCAACGTCGTCGTGCCTGAGCCTGTGACTTTCAAAGTACGGCGCGCCAGTTGATCGAAAAATTCGGTCGTCAATGATTCGGCATGCTGATGGACGAAACGGCCAATGACTGAGTGATCCGGCATGATACCGCCACTTAGCCACCAACACCCCACATCGGCTCGAGCTAAACGCTCCAAGTCGCGCAGGCTGCTGATGCCTTGTAACAGGCCGTAGAGAATAATCCCCACCATCGCACGTGGCGCATACGGCGGACGCCCGCCGGGCCGATAACGGGCTTCGAACTCGGCGAAGGATAGCGATTGCAGGAAGGGGCGCAATTTCAACGGGATGGTTAAGCCGGCGTGCTCCAGATGTTCGCCGAGCGGTTTACCGTTGATCGATAAGCCGCGCGGGTCGGGCGCTTCAAAATGGGCCATCGGTTCGCTCGAGATCGATTGAGCGATCAACTCAGGTAACGGTTCAACCTCGCATTCATCGAATAGCGAATACTGCTTGGCGCTATACAATGTCCTGACGGGTCTAATGTTCACTTCGGCTGCCATTGATCTATTTCTAATAGGTTTGGATAGGGTTATTTTACCGTATGTAGCTGGTTGGGGGGCTTTTACGACAGCCTCCTTTTTGGGCGGGTAGCCTGTAAAAAATTCCTCGGTAATACCGGAAACTGATCTTTTCTCCGTCAACTCGACTGAAAGTGAACTCAAAAAGGGTTCGAAGATCTTTCAAGTATATTAGCTTTATGTTATACATCCTAAAGAGCATCGTTTTATAAAAAAATGTTGTCATGCTCGCCTGGAAGCGGGTATCCAGTTGCAGGGATGGTGCTCTTTAAACATCCCTGTCGCCTGGATTCATGCAATCCATGCCGGAATGACGGACTTAGGTATAAAGGCATGCCTAAAGAGTTAGCATTTAATTGCTCTGCAGCACTGTCCGAATCGAAATAGGGTGGATTTATACACTATCATTACCTGTAGTTTTTATAGGTCCAGCCAACAAACAGGAGACTACAATGAGAAGAATATATTTTTTGGTGCCGAACATCGACATTACCCGCAAGGTGGTCGAGGAGCTGCGCTCGCAAGGCATCGAGGACAGACACATGCATATCCTGGCAAAAAGGGACACGCCGCTGGAGGATTTGCCGGAAGCAAACGAATTTCAAAAAACCGATTTTATTCCGGCGGTGGAACGCGGCGCGGCATTGGGCGCAACCACCGGCTTATTGGCGGGATTGGTTGGTTTACGCTTTGCCGGCTTCGCCATTGCCGGTGGGCCAATATTGGGCATCTTGTTTTATGGTGCAACGATCGGCGCGATTATGAGCGGCTTGGCGGGACTACAGGTAGGCAACTCCAAAGTCAAACAATATGAAGAAGCGATCGAACAGGGAGAATTCTTGGTCATGGTCGACATCCCCAAGGAACGCATAGAGGAAATCAGTCAATCGATCACCAAGCATCACCCTAAAGCGGAATTTGAAGGCATCGAACCTATTTTACCGCCGGGTTATAAGTAACCGTTTAATAGTGCCATGCACTGGGTAGCCGGTCCGCGCCGGTTTAGCCCAGACTGTTTAGGGAATGAGCCGTTTGACATTGCGGACGGCAAGCAAAGACGCTCGAAATAGCTTTATTTTTATATTCTTAACGGAGAAAGAGGATATGACTCGTTTATGAAAATAGCCGTTGCCAGCCAAAATCGTAAGCAAATCACCGGACACACCGGACGTTGTAGGAAGTTCTGGATCTATTCGGTCGAAAACAATAGGGTGACCGATAAAATCTTGCTCGAATTTCCCAAGGAACAATCCTTTCATGAAAGTTCGCCATTAGCGCCCTCTCCTTTGGACGACGTACAGGTTTTGATTTCTGGCGGCATGGGGAGCGGTTTGGCGCGCCGGTTGCAGGAAAAGAATATCGAGGCCTTGGTGACGCTTGAAACGGAACCGGACAGTGCGGTCCATGCCTATCTCGACGGTACGCTAAAGACTGAACCCCTGGAGCCGCATGAGCACGAGCACAAACATCAGCATCGGACATAGAAACTATTGCGATAGAACCGTCCTTCATCATTCCTGATGCCGCACCAACGGAGTAAGCGATTAGGGACGTTAATCCCCTCAAACTAATGGGAATCAACAATGAAAAAAATACAATGGTTATTACTTATACTCGTGGCCGTCTTGTTATTCTTTCCAATTTCCAACCTGATCGGGCTGCAGGGTAAAAACGAACCGATTCCCACTGTTGCGGGCAGCTCCGCCAGTTTCGCCGAAGTATCGGGTATCTTGCAGGAAAAGTGCGTCGATTGTCATTCGCCCGGCATGACTCGGATGCCGATTTATGCCGATTTGCCGATCGCCAAACAGTTAATGGAGCAGGATATCGAACAAGCTTCGGCGCGCATGGTTCTGTCGAAAAAACTCTACAGCGGCGAGGAATCCTTTAGTCCGCTGTTGTTAGCTCGCATGGAGCATGTCGTCGCCAACGCCAGCATGCCGCCGCCGCTATATCTGCTGATGCATTGGGAAGGCAAGCTGACGCCCGATGAAAGAGACCGGATTTTATCCTGGATCTCCGAAGAGCGAAGCAAACTGGCCTGGAGCAAGGATTCGGCGGACGTTTTCAAGGGCGAACCGGTACAGCCCTTGCCGTTGACGGTGGAACTGAACGAACAAAAAGTGGCCCTGGGCGACAAGCTGTTTCACGATCGTCTGCTGTCCGGCGACGACACGCTAAATTGCGCCTCGTGCCATGACCTGACCCGCGGCGGCACCGACCAGGCGAAGGTCGCAACCGGCATCCGTGGCCAACAGGGGCCGATCAATTCGCCGACCGTTTATAACGCCATGTACAACATCGCCCAATTCTGGGACGGCCGCGCCAAGGATCTGCAGGCCCAGGCCGCCGGCCCGGTCGCCAACCCGATCGAAATGGGCGCGATCTGGGACGATGTCGTCGAAAAACTGAAACAAGTCCCCGACTATCAACAAGCCTTCGCCGAATTGTATCCGGAACAAGGCTTGAACAAGGAAACCGTCACCGATGCGATTGCCGTTTTCGAGGAGTCGTTGGTCACGCCCAACTCGCGTTTCGACCGTTATTTACGCGGCGAACCGAATGTTTTGAGCGTCGACGAACAGGCGGGCTATCAATTGTTCAAATCCAATTGCGCCTCCTGTCACTTCGGCCCGGCCCTGGGCGGAAGATCTTATGAAAAAATGGGCGTGAAGCGAGACTATTTCGAATTGCGCGGCGGCCCGTTGACCGAGGTCGACAACGGCCGTTTCAACGTCACCCATGACGAAAAAGACCGCCATTTCTTCAAGGTGCCGGTCCTGCGTAACATAGAACTGACCTATCCCTATTTCCACGACGGTTCGGTCGACACGCTGCCCGAGGCGGTGCGCATCATGGCCGAAGTTCAGCTCGGCAAGACCTTCACCGGCGATGAAATCGGCAACATCGTCGCCTTTTTGAAGACTCTGACCGGTGAATACAAGGGCGTGCCGCTCGCGGATTTGACCGCCGAGGATCTGAAGCAGCAGCCTTAAAAACATCGCGCCGGGGAGGCGCTCCTAGCCAACTTATCTTCTGGACCCCATGCTCCTGCTGCGTGGGGACCCGTCTGCGTCGCTTCGCGGCGCGGTACGCGCAGCGTCCCCTAGATGCGTTTCCACGCTAAAGCATGGAAACGATGAGGATAGAAGAAATCGGGTTAATATTTTTCCATATCCTAACGATCATGGCGCTTGGGCGCCACCCCAGCCGATGGAAGTGTCAAGCGCCTGATCGTTCCCTCTCCCCGACCCTCCCAGAGGGGAGATTAATGTACGCTTTGCGACTTTCATAGTAAAGGACAACGCCCTCGCATCGCGCCGAGGGCGGCGTTCCTACCTGCCTTCGAGGAAACTTCCCAGAGAATGGGATGAAAGCGGTTACTACAGCTGAATACGTTCACTGTCCGATGTTCGCCTCCCGTCCGTCGAACGCTCAGCGCAACATCCCCAGCACGATCATGTCGGTCGCCTGCTCCGGAGACAGGCCGTGGGCGATCAGGGTTTCCATTTGTTTCTTGTCGACGGTGCCGATGGCCGCTTCATGGGTGATTTTGGCCTGGGGGTGGCACACCTTGACCAGCGGCGTCGATTGCCCGACTGCCCTATCCTTGATGATTTCCAGGCAGTCCATGTGGCCTCTGGCGCCCTCGGCGCGGCCTTCGGTCGTGCCGAAAACTTCCGCCCGCGCGTCATCCTCCAAGGCGACCCGGCTCTTGATCATGCCGCGGGAAAATTTACCGTTCAGGCTGACCGTTTCATTGATGTTGATCAGGTCGTCGGCGTGGCCGAATACGCGGGAACTGAGTTCGACCATGGCATATTCCTCGGCCTGTACCGTTTCGTTCAAATCGAGCCGACCGACCAAGCCGCTGGTCAGGGAAAAATCCGCCGCATACCTGCCCTTGCGTGCGACCGTCACCTGACCCGTCGTTTTTACGTCGATGCCGGCGGAAAGGCCGTGGATATGGCCGTCGGTGAAACGCATGTCGGCGCCGGCGCCGACGTCGATTCGTTTGTCCATGCTGTGTCTGAGGATTTCGGCGTTGGCGAACAAACCATGGGCGATAAAGTGAACCCTGGCGCCGGCCTCCAGTTTGATTTCGATGCTGAAATGCTGCTCGCCTGTCCGTTGCAGCAGGCCGAAACATAAATGGATCGGCTTAAGCACCTGCATATTTTCTGCAATACAAATCCTGGCCGTCGTCGACTCGGCCTGTTGCTCAATCTGCATGGTCACGCCGGGAATGGTTTGCCGGCTCAACAGGCGTTGGCCGTCGGCGACCAGATGCGCGGTATCGCGATCGTTCAGAACATTGCCGTCCGCCCCGGCGCTGTTTAACCAAGCCGAATATTGTTCAATGGCTTGCATGGCTACACTCCTTTCCGTCGCAGACCAGGCAGTTTCGGGCCTTGTATTGGTCGATAATGGTTTCGGGCTGTCCGCTCGAAACGATTTTTCCGCCGCAAAGCAGCGAAGCCTTATCGGCGATTTCGGCGGCTTCCTCGCGGTGGCTGATCAAGAGTATCGCCGACCCCTGTTGTTTGATCCGCCGGATGACCGCCAGGATGCTTTTTATCGAGACCAAATCGATGCCGGAAACCGGCTCGTCCAGAATGCAGAGCTTGGCGCGCAGAACCCACATCGAAGCCAGTTCGATACGCTTTCTTTCGCCGCCGCTCATCGTTTTGTCCAACATGCGGTGCAGATATACGGCAGGATCGAGTCCGACCAGCTCCAGACTAGCGGCGGCAACGTCTTGACTCCGGCCCAGGCTCAGATAATCGCCTACCGTGATGCCCTCGAACAAGGCCGGTTCCTGCCAGGCCAGGGTAATCCCGGCCTTGGCCCGCCGTTGCATCGACCAGGAAGCGATATCCTGTCCGGCGAAAATAAGTTGCCCGCCGGCGGGGCGGTAGCCTTCGCTGCCCATGATCATCCGCGCCAAGGTGCTCTTGCCGGTGCCGTTGGTGCCGATCAGGGCGTGTATTTCACCGGCATCGATGGCCAGGTTCAAATCATCGAGTATCCGTTTCTGCCCTGCCGTGTAAACCAGATGGCGGATGTCTAATAGCGCCATCGCCTCAACTCTCTTGTTCCGCCAGCGTTTCGGGTTTGTCTGCCGCTTGTTCCAGTCGGCACAATTGCCGGCGGTTGGTGTAATCGTCCATTTTCTGGAACAAGGGGCCGACGAGGGAGCGTTCGATCGCGGAAAAATACAGGCGGCCCGCATTGACGACGACGAAGACCGAACTGACATGATGCAGCAGCGCGGCGAAAATCGGATTGAGCAGGCCGAATGTCGCCAGCGCCAGGCCCACGCTGTTGAAACCGACGGCCCACAAATAATTCTGCCGAATGATGCCGCCCATTTTGTGGCTCAGCTTAAGGATAGTCACCAAATCCTGGGCGTCCTGGCCGAGGATGACGACGTCCGCCGACGTGATCGCCAGATTGACGTTCTTATGCCCGCCGATGGCGATGCCGACATTGGCCGCCGCCAGGGCCGGCGCGTCGTTTACGCCGTCGCCGACCATCGCTACCCGGCCTCGTTGCTGAAATCGCTTGACCAGAGCGGTTTTATCCGCCGGCGTGCAATTGAAGAAATATTCGTCGGCGCCGATGTAATCGGCGACCCGTTTCGCTTCTTGCTCTTCGTTGTCGCCGGTCGCCAACACGACGTTTTCGATGCCGCACGCGCGAATCGTGTTCGCCATTCCCTGCATTTCCGCTTGCATGATGTCGCGGATCACGATCACGCCTCTGACGCGGTTATCCACCGCCACCCAAATGGCCCGGCCGGTATATTCGATAGCGGGCAGTTCGATATCGCGGCTGGCCAGGGTTTCGGCACTGCCGAGCAGGACTTCCTGCCCCTCTATCCGGGCCTTGATGCCTCTGCCCGGCAGGTCCTCGGCCTGTTCGACCGGTAACAAGTCGGTTATTTGCCGTTTAGCGGCGAAATTGACGATCGAGCGGGCGATCGGATGGTCGAAACGTTCTTCGACCGACGCGGCCAGGCGCAACAAATCCGGTTCCGCGATATCGATGGTGATGGTCTGGCTGACCTCGGGTTCGGCCATCGTCACCGTGCCGGTCTTGTCGAGTATCAAGGTTTTGATGTCCTGCATGTTTTCCAGCGGTTCGCCGCCGCGAGCCAGAATATTCGAACGCGCCATGCGGCCGATATTGGCGGCGAAGGCGGTCGGCGTCGCCAAGGCCCAGGCGCAGGGGCAAACGACCGCCAGCGCGGTCGCCATCAGATGCAGACTGCCGGTTATGAACAACAGCAAAAAGGCGTAAGCGGTGACCGAGAGCAGCAGGACCTGCACCGTGGTATCGGCGCGGCGCTGCAGCTCCGATTTGTTCTGCAGGCTGTTTTCGATCTCCCGGCTGATGACGGACAGAAACGATTCGTCGCCGTCTTTGGTCGCCTGTACTTGCAACGGCGCGGTCAGGTTAAGCGTACCGGAAACCACGGCGGCGCCGCGTTCCTTATACACAGGAAACGGTTCGCCGGTGATTACCGCCTCGTCAATCGACGAGGCGCCGTCGCTGATGTTGCCGTCCACCGGAATCATCGCCCCCTTGGGCACGATGACGATATTGTGCTTGCGGATTTGCTTGATCGGTATTTCCTTGACTTCCGCGCCTTGCAACACTTTGGCGGTTTTCTTCCCTTCCCCGATCAGGCTTTCGATTTTTTCCCGGTTCTTTCTGATGATCGTAAAGGAAATATACAGGCCGAAACCGATAAACCAAGCGACCATCGCCCCGCTCAACGGAGCGCCGTCGATCAGCGTGATGGTCATGACCAAGACGATCAGCAGCTCGGCCGAAACCTTGTGCATCAACAACACGCTTTTCAGCAATCCTTCCAGATACAAGGCCAGACAAAACAAATAAAACGGCATGCCCAGCCAGTAAAGTACGGGGATACGGTAAAGCGCGTCCAGGCCGAAAAACAGGACCGGGATGACCGCCGCGATGACCCGCAGCAACATGATGTCGCCGCGCGGACTGACTTTCAGTAGTTCGGCATCGATTTTGTCGAAATAAGCTTTATAAGACATGGCATGAAATCCCTTGGTCGAATGTTAAACGGAGTCGGAAGACTGAGCCCGCTGTCTCCCCCAATAGCGAAATGATAGCACTACGGCAACCACGAACACGGCGATACCCGTCAGCCAGAGCGTCGCAGCGAGCGGATGTCGGCTAAAGGTCGCCAATTGATAAAACGCCGTTGCGGTCAGATAGGCCAGCGCCGTCGCCCACAATACCATAAATACTGTCCAAGCCCGGCCCGACTCGCCATAGGCGGCGGAGGTCGTGGCGATACAAGGAAAATACAACAGCACGAACAGCAGATAGGCGAAGGCGCCGATTTGTCCTTGGAAATGTTGCTGCAGCGAGACGGCAAACGGCGTCGCACCAGGCGCCTGCGGCGTGCCTGACAACCCGAACATCTTGCTCAACCCGGCCGGTATGGTCAGCACGGCCCGCCGCAGAGCCTCGACCAGATCGTAATCTTGCTTGTGCATCCCCGATGCGGGAGCGTTCTCGCTATAAATCGTTTTCAAGGTGCTGATGACGACGACCTTGTGCAGGATGCCGGTGAACAAGGCCACGGTTGCCGGCCAGTTGTCCTCGGCGACCCCCAAAGGCGCCAATGCCGGCGTCACGACGCGGCCGGCCGCGCTCAGCACCGAACGTTCGATGTTGTTCGGTTTGAACGAACCATCGGTGCCCAATGATCCGAGCAGGTTCAAGATCACGACCATCATGATAATGATTTTGCCGACCCGGACGACGAAAGCCCTGACCCGGGTCCAGCTGTTGAGCCAGACGTTTTTCAATTTCGGCACATGGTAACTGGGAATTTCCATCATCACCAGCGAGAACTCCTCGCGCAGAAACGTGTGTTTCAACAATAATGCCGTCAACACGGCGAAACCCACCCCGATCGCATACAAGGTAAAGACGACGATTTCGCCGTTGTCGGGAAAAAACGCCGCGGCGAACAGCGTGAACACCGCCAGCCGCGCGCCGCAGGTCATGAAGGGATTGAGCAGGATGCTCAGCAGGCGGTCGCGGGGTTGCTCCAGGGTGCGGGTCGCCATCATCGCCGGGACGTTACAGCCGAAGCCCAGAATCATCGGCACAAAGGCCTTGCCGGGCAGACCCAGCACACGCATGAAGCGGTCCATCGCGAAGGTCGCCCGCGCCATGTAGCCCGACTCCTCCAGCAAGGAAATGAACAGGTACAAAAAACCGAGAATCGGCACGAACGCGGCCACTTCGCGTATGCCGTTTCCGACGCCGGCGGACAATACCATAATCAACCATTGCGGACTGTCCAATAAAGCCAGCACATGCGCCGTGCCGTCGATAAACAGCGCTTGGGCGACATCGTTGAAGAACGGCTTGAAGGCGCGTCCGAGTTTGATCGTGAACGTGAACATCAGGTACATTACGGCGAAGAAGATCGGTATCGCCAAAAACCGGTGCAGCATGATGTTGTCGATCTTATCGGACAGTGTCCGGTTGGCGGCCGATTTCCGTCTAAGCGTCTCCCGCACCAGATTACCGATAAAGCCGTAACGACTGTCGACGATCAGAATATCGGCCTCCTCGCCCGTTTTGTCCTCGATTTCCCGGCAAAGCCGTGCCGCCAGCTCGACCGTCTCGGCATCGGCATGGTCGAGGGCGAAACCGTCCTGTTCCAGCAATTTAGCGGCAAACCAGCGCGCATCGCCCTGTTGCCCCGCGAGTTGCCGTTCGACCCGCGGCTGTAATTGATCCAGCGCCTCGCCGACAACCGGGGGATAAACGAACGGCGCCTGCGACAACGGGGCCTGTTCGGCCAAACGGTTGATAGTCGACTTCAGGGTCCAGACCTGGTCGGTGCGGGTCGCCATCAACGACTCCAACGGACAAGCCAGGCGGCGGGCGATTTCATCGCTATCGATGACGAGGTCGCGGCCGCTGGCATCGTCCATGTTATTCAGCACCACCAGCAACGGCAGACGCATTTCCAGCAATTGAGTGGTCAGATACAGGTTGTGTTCCAGATGGGATGTGTCGACGATATTGATAATCAGGTCGGCCTGGCGCGACAGAATGTAGTCCCTGGCGATTTTTTCATCCAGCGAGGTCGCCATGGCGCTGACGTCCAGGGCATAGATGCCGGGCAAATCGACCACTTCGACCAGCTTGTCGTCGTAGCGGTAAAAACCGCTCTTGCGTTCCACCGTCACTCCCGCCCAGTTGCCGACATGCTGGCGGGCGCCGGTCAGGCCGTTGAATAAGGTGGTCTTGCCGCAATTGGGATTGCCGATGACGGCGACGGTGAAACGGCGGTCGGAAGGAAGGGGTTTGTTAGTCGTTGCATCATCCGGCAATTTTTCCACTTTCAGGCCGGCCACTTCGTTCCGGCGCAAACTGAGGTCGGTGCCGCGCACCCTGATCTCGACCGGATCGCCAAGTGGGGCGCTGCGGATGACCTCGAATTCAGCGCCAATCGTCAGCCCCATGGCCAACATTTTTTGCCGGTAAGGCAAAAAGCTTTTGTCGTAATCGGCAACGCGTCCGCGCTCGCCGACCTTCATCTCCCGCAAGCTTACCAACATGTTTAGCTGTCCTTTTATGGTCCCATTGGATAATGACCTGCTATCGCCAAACCATCATCGCAAGAATTAGAAAATTAGCTTTATCTTATGATTAATGCTAAAACAATTTCGCTTGAGTTTGCAAAGTTTATCCGTTGTTGTCGGGCAAACTCGGATAACGGACGAAATTTTGTTAATCTCGGCGATAAAGCTGTTCAGTTTGAAGGCGCTGTACAATAATAAAACCAAGTCGGCAATACGCCTAGTAGTCAACTAAAATCGGTTAACAGGATATTGGTCCGCCGCTATTGGATTTCTGCATCGACTGTCGATCGATTACGGCATAGCGTACTTGAATATTATTGCCACCACAGGAATAAGACGATGAATGAAAAAAACACACTATTAACGGTGCGCGACCTGCGGATAAATTATGGCGCGGAACCGATAATCAGCGGTCTATCCTTTACCGTGTCGCAAGGGGATATCTTGATTTTCCTGGGCCCGAACGGCGCCGGCAAGACGACGCTGCTTAGGGGCTTGCTCGACTTGTTGCCTTATCAAGGCGATGTCGAGTGGAATGCCCGCAAAATCAGTTACCTGCCGCCGCAGGAATTTCTGCAACGGCAAAATCTGCCGCCGCTGACGATCGAGGAATTCTTTGCCATCAAGACCACTGACCGTCAAGCGGTTCTGTCGATTTTCCAGGAAGTGGGGCTCGACGAGTCCTTGCTGGCCCATCAGTTCGGCCAATTGTCGACCGGCCAATTCCAACGCATGCTGATCGGTTGGTCGCTAGTGGACAATCCCGATGTACTGATATTGGACGAACCGACCTCCGGCATCGACGTCGGCGGCGAGGAGACGATTTACAGCCTGTTGTACCGCTTCTGGCACAAACAGAATCTGACCATAATGCTGGTCACCCACGACCTGAACGTCGTTTGGGAATACGCGACCCAGGTTATTTGCTTGAACAAGCAACAAACCTGCATGGGCAAACCCGACGAGGTGTTGACGCCGGAACAACTTAAACAACTTTACGGCACCGGCATCAAATTTTACAAACATCAACACGGATAACAGTCATGGTGGTACAAATTGTTCTTGCCCTGATCATGGGCGTGGCGGTCGGCGCGGTTTCCGGCTATCTCGGTTCTTTGATGCTGACCAAACGCATGACGCTGATGGGGGGGGCGCTGGGCCACTTGACCTTGCCGGGCGTTGCCTTGGCCTTGCTTTACGACTTCGATGTCTCGCTGGGAGCGATTCTGTTCCTCGGTTTCGGCGTGTTGCTGATAGGCGTGCTGGAACGTAAGACCTCGTTGCATTTGGAAGCATTGACCGCGGTGGTTTTTTCCGCCTCGCTGGCGACCGCGTTTCTGTTCTTACCCAAGGAGGAAACCGATATCGCCTTGTTGGGCGATATTTCAAACATTTCCTATATTACTCTGTTGGTGACGGTCCTCATTTCCGGAGGCCTTTATCTGGCCATCAAAGCCATTTACCCGGAACTGATATTGGCCGGAATTTCCCCCGATCTGGCCAAGACCAGCGGTATCGACCTGAAGCGCAATAACGTCATTTACCTGGTCTGTATCGCGATTACCGTCGCCCTGGGCGTTCGCATCGTCGGCGGCTTGATGACCGCCGCGCTACTGGCAATTCCGGCGTGTACCGCGAAAAATATCAGCGCCAGCCTGAATAGTTATGCGCTGATCAGCACCCTTGCCGGAGGCTTGGCCAGTTTGCTCGGTATCATCGTCTACGCCTTTTCCGGCATAGCGGCCGGGCCGATGATCATCATCGCCAGTGTCGTGTTATTTCTGTTTTCGGTGTTTGCATCCGTCAGAATATAGCTCGGCGCCGGTCAGCCGATTTTCCTGATGCCGAGAAATTTATGCCGCGGGGACAGCTCCATTTCAAAACGCCCCTGTATGCCTTCCTTGGTCAGAAAGGGTTGGATCTTGCCGGCCGGAAAATCGATGATTCGGCCGTCTTCGGCCTTGACCCGCACCGTTTTACTAATGCCCTGGTAAACGCTCAAGTAACGGTCGTAACTGATGCTCAGGTAGAAGCGGATAATTTGGTTCATGACGCAAAAACGCCGGCCTGAGCCGGCGTTTTGGGACAGATTAACGTTGGTTTTGCAATGCGGCGATGCGTTCCTCCAAGGGCGGGTGGCTCATGAACAGCCTGCTCATGCCGCCGCCGTTGATACCGAAAGCAGCCAGTTGGCCGGGTAAATCTTCCGGATTGTGCGCTCTTTGCAAGGCGCGCAACGCGCTAATCATCTTCTCCCGCCCCGCCAACTTGGCGCCGCCGGCGTCGGCACGGAATTCCCGATAACGCGAGAACCACATGACCAGCATCGAAGCCAGAATCGACAAAACGATCTGCATGACGATTTGGGTGATGTAATAGGCCGGACCGTAACCGCGTTCGGTCTTGAACACGACGCGATCGACCACGTGGCCGATGACGGTGGCGAAGAAATAGACGAAGGTGTTGACGACCCCTTGCATCAGGGCCATCGTCACCATGTCGCCGTTGGCGACGTGGCTGATCTCATGGCCGACCACCGCTTCGACTTCATCGGCGTTCATGCTTTGCAACAATCCGGTACTGACCGCGACCAAGGCATTGTTCCGGCTCATGCCGGTGGCGAAGGCGTTCGGTTCAGGTGCCTGAAAAACACCGACTTCCGGCATGCCGATGCCGGCATGTTTGGCATGTTGGGCAACGATGTTGACCAGCCATTGTTCGGTTTGATTGCTGGGGCGCTCGATGACATGCACGCCCATCGCCCGTTTCGCCGACCACTTCGACATGGCCAACGAGATGGCGGAACCGGTCATGCCGATAATGGCGGACATGATCAACAGGGCCTCCAGATTCAGGTTGACGCCCTGGGCATCGAGCGTGCTTTTCAACCCCAGCAAGTTAAAGATGACGCTGATGACAACCAGGATGGCTGCGTTGGTCGCCAAGAAAAGCAATATTCTCATCATGGTGTAGAACCTTTGGTTATTTGAGTTGTTTAAAATATGGGGATGCGAAATATTAAATTCAATCGATAGAGTGTTAAGATGCGGGAAAGTTTATTGCACGAGGTAAAAAAATGAAAATCCTTGCTTATTTATTGTCGCTGCTGTCCGTGACCCAGCTTGCCATAGCGGCCGGGGAGGACAAACAAGAAGTGCTTCGGCAATTGCAGTTGCCGCCGGGTTTTCGCATTTCGCTGTTTGCCGATGACGTGCCGAACGCCAGAACCCTGGCATTGGGGGACAAAGGCGTGGTTTATGTCGGGACCCGCCAGCAAGGCAGCGTTTACGCCCTGCAAGACGCCGACAAGGACGGTGTCGCCGAGCATCGCTACGAACTGGCCAAGGACTTGTATATGCCGAACGGCGTGGCCTATCGCAATAATCAACTGTACGTCGCCGAAACCAATCGCATCATCCGCTTCAACCGGATCACTCAGAGACTGGCCAAACCGCCGAAACCGGTCGTGGTTTATGACGATCGCCTCCCCAGCGACAAGCACCATGGCTGGAAATATCTGCGCTTCGGTCCGGACGGCAAGCTGTATACCGCCGTCGGTGCGCCCTGCAACATCTGCAATCCGGAAAAGGACATCTACGCCACCTTGGTGCGCTTGAACACCAACGGCAGCGACTTCGAGATTCTGGCCCATGGCATTCGCAATACGGTCGGCTTCGACTGGCAGCCCGGAACGGGAGCCTTGTTTTTCACCGAGAACGGCCGCGATTACCTGGGCGACGATTTTCCGCCGGACGAGTTGAACCGCTGGATCAAGAAAGGGCAGCACTTCGGTTACCCTTTTTGCCATGGCGGCACGATTACCGATCCGGAATTGGCCGGCAACCGCCGCTGCGACGAGTTCGTCGCGCCGGAATGGAAATTCAAGGCGCACATGGCGCCGTTGGGCATACGCTTTTATACCGGTAAACAATTTCCGGAACGTTTTCGCAATCAATTGTTCGTCGCCCAACACGGTTCCTGGAACCGCAGCAAGCCTCACGGCTACCGAGTGGCATTGGTCAACTTCAAGGACGGTAAACCCTATAAGGAACAGGTTTTCATCAGCGGCTGGCTGACGGAGGACGGCGAGGTCTTGGGAAGGCCGACCGATATTCTGCAAATGCCGGACGGCAGCCTGTTGATCGCCGACGACACCTTGGGCGTGGTTTACCGGGTCGAGTACAAAAAATGACGGAAAAGCGATTCGAAATCGTCAACAAGGAAACCATTTACAACGGTTTTTTCCGGCTGGAAAAATACCGGCTCAAACATACCTTGTTCCAGGGCGGCTGGAGTCAGGAACTGGACCGGGAACTGTTCCGCCGCGGCAATTGCGTCGCGGTGTTGCTGTACGACCCGGTCCGGGACGAGGTCGTTCTGATCGAACAATTCCGCGTCGGCGCGATCCTGCAACCGCAGCGGGCCTGGCTGCTGGAAATCGTCGCCGGCGCGATCGAGGAAGGCGAAAGCCCTGAGGAAGTCGCGCTGCGCGAGGCCAAGGAGGAAGCCGGCTGCGAAGTGCAGCAGTTGCAGTTGATCCAGGCCTTCTACACGACGCCGGGCGGCGCCTCCGAGTGGCTGAGCCTGTTTTATGGCCGAGTCGATACCCGCGGCGTCGGCGGCATACACGGCCTCGATCACGAGGACGAAGATATCAAGGTCAGCGCGGTCAAGTTCGACGAGGTTTACCGGATGCTGGAGGATGGCAAGATCGAATCGGCCATTCCGATCATCGCGATCCAGTGGCTGTATATTCATCGAGACAAACTGCGGGCCGAAGCGCAAGCCGTTTAACCCGCCCTGCCCTTTTGCCTTCCTCCTCGGAAAAATTTTAACCCTTTAATTTAAAAAGCAAATCATTCATAATGGCCGGTTTTTTTACAGGCATTACAGTTTTTGCATGAAAACGTTAACGGGATCGGCGAAATACAACTTCAACAAGTTGCAAAAACGCTTGCGGCGGCAAACCGGCCAGGCGATCAAGGATTACAACATGATCGAAGCGGGCGACCGGGTCATGGTGTGCCTATCCGGCGGCGCGGACAGCTACACCATGTTGAGCGTCCTGATGAGTCTGCAAAAAAGCGCCCCGATCGACTTCGATCTGGTGGCGGTCAATCTGGACCAGAAGCAGCCGGGCTTTCCCGAACACATCTTGCCGGAATATTTGGATAAACTCGGCATCGATTACCATATCATCAACCGCGACACCTACTCGATCGTCAAGGAAAAGATTCCGGAAGGCAAGACCACCTGCGGCTTGTGTTCCCGCCTGCGCCGCGGCACGTTATATTCGTTCGCCGAGGACATCGGCGCGACCAAGATCGCCTTGGGCCATCACAAGGACGATATCGTCGAAACCTTGTTCCTGAACATGTTCTACGGTTCCCGCATTTCGGCGATGCCGCCGAAATTATTGTCCGACGACAAGCGGAATATCGTCATCCGGCCATTGGCCTACTGCCGCGAAAAGGATATCAAACGCTATTCCGATTTAATGGAATTCCCGATCATCCCTTGCAACCTGTGCGGCTCGCAAGAGAATCTGCAACGCCAGAATATCAAGGCCATGCTGACGGAATGGGATAAAAAAGGCGGCGGCCGCACCGAAGCGATCTTCACCGCGTTAAAGAATATCGCGCCTTCTCAGCTGGGCGACACCGACTTGTTCGACTTCAAGAATCTGCAGATCGACCGATCGGGCGAGCGGCCGCCTTACGAATACGAAAGCAACCAGATCGTGGTTTCCAAGCTGCTCAATTGGCAGGACAACAGCTTGGACATCCTGGAACGCTAATTATGGCGATCGCGCTGTTCACCGATTTCGGCAGGGAAGGCCCCTATCTGGGGCAAATGGAAGCGGCAATCGAACAAATCGTCCCCAACTGCAAAGTCATCAATCTCGTCAGCAACGCGCCGACGGCCGATCCGCTGTTGAGCGCCTATTTATTGGCGGCACTGCGGCACAGTTTTCCAGCAGGAACGATTTTTCTCTGCGTGGTCGACCCCAGTGTCGGCGGTGAACGCGCCGCCGTAGCATTGAAGGCCGACGAGCAATGGTTTGTCGGTCCGGATAACGGCTTGTTGAATACGGTCGCGGCCCACGCCGGACAGCGCGCCTGGTTCGAAATCATCTGGCGTCCGCAGGATTGCTCGGCCAGCTTTCACGGCCGGGATATTTTTGCCCCGATCGCCGCCAGACTGGCGAACAATACGGCCGAAGACCGGCTGCGACCGCTCGACAAACCGTTGGCGGGTTGGGCCGAGGATCTGCCGCGGATCATTTATTTCGACCATTACGGTAACGCGATGACGGGGCTACGTTACCATGCCGATTGGCAGGATAAAACCATTGAGGTCAAGGGCCTTCGCATCGAACAGGCCAATACTTTCTGCGAGGTTAGCCAGGGGCAGTTATTCTGGTATAAGAATTCCTCGGGCTTGATAGAAATTGCCGCCAATCAGGACGATGCGCGAACCGTGTTGAATTTAAAGTTGGGAGATGAAGTGGGCTGCTGACACCTCTGGCGCCATGTGTCAAACTTACACTCAATATTGCTATAAACATGACTGCAACCTAACCATGCGAAATCTCAACGCGCTGCTGTTCAAGTTACTGTGCTTACTGCCATTGTCGGTAATGGCCGAGGTACAAGAAGTCGAATTGCTTCGGCTTGAGCCTATCGCGAAAAACCAAACGGCTTTTCATTTCAAGTTACCGGAGAACAGTCAATACACGTTGTTCACCCTGCCCTCTCCGCAACGCCTGGTGGTCGATTTCAGTCGGGCCAAAATCGTCGCGCAACCAATTCAACCCTCTTCCAGCATTATTCATCTCGCCGCTATTCGTGCCGCAAAACGAGGCAAGGATTCCGCCCGGCTGGTGGTCGACCTGAAGGATTCGGCGACCATTGCCGGGTATAGCGGCAGCACCGAACGAATCGACGGCTCGCGGAAATTAACGGTGGTTTTGACCACCGCGCCGAGATCCAGCGCACCGCTCACCGTGGCAGACAGCGGCATGATACAAACAGACGCCATGGAATCACCGGAGGAAGACACCATGCCGGAAATCCTCGAGGATTGGGATATCTATGGTTACGTCGGCGTGGAAAACCTGACTTTTTGGCATAAAGGCCTGGCTCCGGAACAGCATAAGAATTACGTATCAGGGGTCTTTCAAGGAAATTTCTACAAACAATGGGATGACGGCAGGCAAAGCTTCGCTTTTGTGCCGTTTTACCGTTATTCGCAATACGACAATCGCCGCACCCACTTCGATATTCGCGAACTAACCTGGGTTATGGTCGAGGAAAAATGGGAGCTTCGCACCGGTTTTCGCAAGGTGTTTTGGGGGGTCGCGGAAGGCCTACATTTAATCGACATCATTAATCAAACCGATCTGGTGGAAAACCCCGACACCGAAGACAAGTTGGGGCAACCGATGATCAACCTGGCCTTGATCAACGATTGGGGTACCGTCGATTTATTCGTCATGCCGGGCTTCAGGGAGCGAACGTTTTCCGGCGTCGAAGGGCGTTTTCGCTTGATCCCCCAAATTGCCGTCGGCGATGCGCTTTTCGACCGCCACGGCCTGGAAAAGCACATGTCCTATGCCGCGCGCTGGTCGCACTATATCGGCAATTGGGACATCGGCATCTCGCATTTTTACGGCATGAATCGCGAACCGCGTTTTATCCCTTCCTTTGACAGCCAGGGCCGTCTGGTAAAACTCCGCCCTTTTTATGAAACGATCAACCAAACCAGCCTGGACCTGCAAATGACCCATGAAAGCTGGTTATGGAAATTGGAAGCCATGGTGCGCTCCGGCATGGGTAAGACTTATTTTGCCGCCGTCGGCGGCCTGGAATATACCTTGTTCGATCTCTACGAAACCGGCCTGGACCTGGGATTTGTGCTCGAATATATGTACGATACCCGCGGTTCGAGAAATTTCTACGCCCCCTTTCAGGACGATTTCTTAACGGCGCTGCGCTTCGGCTTTAACGACGTGCAAAGCACCGAAATTCTGGCCGGGGTATTGTTCGACCGGACCAGTAACAGTAAATTCTACAATATCGAGGCCAGTCGCCGCATCGGCGATAGCTGGAAAATCGAGGCGGAAATGCGCATTTATGCCGGCTCGCCTGCCTATGACAGCCTTTATTTTTTGAGGCAGGACGACCACGTTCGAGTCGAACTCAGTTACCACTTCTAAATTCATCGGCATAATTGTCAGATTCTTTTACAATTTCCTTTATGACACTAGGCTCGGAAAATCAAACTTCTTTAATAATTAATGATATAGATTTTTGAGAATAAAAATTGCATATTTTTTAGAGTAATCTATCTTTCAATTTAATTCTTCAAACAAAATCATTGAATTTATGTAGTTTTCATATCTAATGATTTTCCACCTACGGTTTGGGCATGATTAAAAAAGGTATTTTCCTTTTAGGGATTATTTTAATGGGCATACCCTTTTGGCTTGCCATAAAAGGCCCTGGAAAATACGATCTTGTCGACAAAATAAACAAAGACATCGCCTTACATCCTTCCGCCGCGGGCCCTAGCGAGATCTTTACCGTTCTCGACGGCAGTCAATATAAAGGCAAAATTTATCCCTGGCTGGGTTACCCCGTCACTATTCTGTACGAAGACCAACTGCTTGGCGAAGGGGACAATGTCAACCAACCGCCGGACGAATTCAGAATCAAGGAATTGCTGCTGAAACACCAGGGTAAGAAACGCATCATTTTCCAGATCGACAGCTGGAAAATCACTACCGACAGCGAAGAGGACGAACTGGCCGAACTCCATATTTACTGGTATCTACAAGTTTTGGAATGGGCACGGGAAGTATTGCCTGGCGCGAATTTGGGATTCTTCGGCATGCCCTACTCTCCCTGGTTCGCACTGCAAAAACCCAATATTCGCATGCGCGATTACCAAAAAATCCTGGCCAGACTGACACCGGTTTTCAAGGCTTCCGACAGCCTCTATCCAACCTTTTTCGTGCAATACGGCGACTCGGAACATTTGTTCTACACCATGAGCATCCAGCTCTACATTGCCAAAAGTTTCGACAAGCCGGTCTACCCCATTCTTTGGCAAAGAGGGATGTTGCAGGACTCGGTGGAACGAGAAATATTACCCAGCGAACTGATCAACCGGCAATGCCAATTCGTGAAAAAATACGCCGACGGCATGGTTTGGTGGTCGGAGCTGGGGGAACCCTGGGTGGACGGCTGGTATTCCGAAGTCAAGGAACAGTGTTTTGAATGATTGAATGGACCGATTACAAACCGCACACCTACGCCGAATGCCGGCAAAAATCCTCATTAACTTCCAGATTAAACACTTTCTGCATTGAACAATGGATAAAACCGTACTAGTGACCGGCGGAGCCGGCTATATTGGCAGCCATGCCTGTGTTGAATTACTGGCGGCAGGCTTTAATGTCGTTATTGTCGATAATTTTTCCAACAGCAAACCGGAAGCGATCAATCGGCTGAAAATGATCAGCGGTAAAGACATTCCTTATTATCGCGCCGACGTTAGGGATAAATCCGTACTGAAAAGCATTTTCCAGACTCATGCCATCGACGCCGTCATCCATTTTGCCGGCCTGAAAGCCGTCGGAGAATCCTGCCAAATCCCTGTCAGCTATTACGATAACAATATCAATTCGACCCTGGTCTTGACCGAAGTCATGACCGAACACCGGGTCAAGCACTTAGTGTTCAGTTCTTCCGCAACGGTGTACGGCGATCCCCGGAGCGTGCCGATCACGGAGGATTTTCCTCTCAGCGCGACCAACCCCTACGGGCGAACCAAGTTATTTATCGAGGAAATCCTGCGCGACATTGCGGCGGCGGACCGTTTGAACCAAGAGAACGCTCCCTGGAAAATCGGCATATTGCGTTATTTCAACCCGGTCGGCGCACACCAAAGCGGATTGATTGGCGAAGACCCGAACGGCATTCCCAACAACCTGATGCCCTATCTGTCCCAAGTCGCGATCGGCAAATTGGAAGTCCTGTCGGTTTTCGGCGACGACTATCCGACCAAGGACGGCACCGGGGTCAGGGATTACATTCATGTGGTCGATCTGGCCCAAGGCCATGTCAAGGCGCTGGAATATCTATTGACCAAAGAGGAATCGGCCAGCGTTTGCGAGGCGTTCAATCTGGGCACCGGCAATGGTTACAGCGTTCTCGACATGATCCATGCCTTTAGCGAGGCCACCGAACAAAAGATCAATTACCGAATCGCGCCGCGACGCGCCGGAGACATCGCCGAATGTTTCGCCAATCCGGCCTTGGCCGCCCAGGTTCTGAACTGGAAAGCGGAGAAAACATTACAGGATATGATGGTCGACACCTGGCGCTGGCAGAAAAACAACCCGCATGGATACGAGTAAGAAGTAGAAAGTAATTTGCGTTATAATGGCATGTTTTTTTGAATCTTCGTCAAAGCATGTCAGCATTGTCCTCAGAAATCAACAGACGCAGAACTTTCGCGATTATTTCCCACCCCGACGCCGGTAAAACCACGATCACCGAGAAGCTGCTGTTGTTCGGCGGCGCCATTCAGCTGGCCGGCTCGGTCAAGGGACGTAAAGCCGCCCGCCATGCGACCTCGGACTGGATGGAAATGGAAAAGGAACGGGGCATTTCCGTCACCACGTCGGTCATGCAGTTCGAGCATAAAAACTGCATCCTCAACCTGCTCGACACGCCGGGCCACGAAGATTTCTCGGAAGATACCTACCGCACGCTGACGGCCGTCGATTCGGCTTTGATGGTGATCGATGTCGCCAAGGGCGTCGAGGACAGAACCATTAAATTGATGGAAGTCTGCCGTTTGCGCACCACGCCGATTCTGACCTTCATCAACAAACTCGACCGCGAAGGCCGCGAACCGATCGAGTTGCTCGATGAAGTGGAAAGCGTGCTAAAAATCAATTGCGCGCCAATGACCTGGCCCATCGGCATGGGCAAGCGCTTCAAAGGGGTTTATCACCTGTACAAGGATGAAGTATTGCTGTTCAGTCCGCATCACGAAGGCAAAATTGTTGAGGCGGAGGTAATCAAGGGACTGGACAACCCTAAACTGGATGAAGTCTTGAAATACCAGGCCGAGGAGTTGCGCGATGAAATCGAATTGGTCAAAGGGGCCAGCCACGAATTCAATCTGGAAGAATACCTGTCAGGAAATTTGACACCCGTTTTCTTCGGTTCGGCCATCAATAATTTCGGCATCATCGAGTTATTGGACGCCTTTGCCGAATATGCGCCGGGACCGATGCCGAGACAGGCCGAACAACGAGAAATTTCTCCCAACGAGGATAAATTCAGCGGTTTCGTTTTCAAGATCCAGGCGAACATGGACCCGGCGCACCGCGACCGTGTCGCTTTCATGCGAATTTGTTCCGGCAAATTCGATAGGGGCATGAAACTACATCATGTCCGCATTGGCAAAAACATCCAGGTGGGCAACGCCATCACTTTTCAGGCCGATAGCCGTAAAAACGTCGAAGAAGCCTACCCTGGCGATATCATCGGCCTGCATAACCACGGCACGATTCAGGTCGGCGACACCTTCACCCAGGGTGAATATCTAAAATTCGGCGGCATCCCCTACTTTGCTCCGGAACTGTTCCGGCGAGTCGTATTGAAAGATCCTTTGCGTTCCAAGGCTTTGCAAAAAGGCCTGACTCAATTAACCGAAGAAGGCGCTACTCAATTGTTCAGACCGTTAAAAAACAACGACCTGATCCTGGGCGCGGTCGGTGTACTGCAATTCGATGTCACCGCTCACCGTTTGAAGACCGAATACAATGTCGAATGCGTCTACGATGCAATAGGCATCAACACGGTTCGCTGGGTCAGCGCCGAAAACCCGGCAAAATTGGAGGAATTCAAGAAAAAGGCCTTTGACAACCTGGCCGAAGACGGCGGTGGTTATTTAGTTTACCTGGCCAACAGCCGAGTCAACCTGCAACTGACCGAAGAACGTTGGCCTGATATCACCTTTAAAGCGACTAGAGAACTCTAAGCGGAGACCAAGGTCGAATAGAAGTAGTTTGAGAAACAATCAGTTGACAATTGTTTTACAATTCTGCTACTTTTTATAATGTTATTTATCGAATAACAGGACGAAAGAAACCGGCCTTCGTTCCGGATTGATAGAAGTTCAGCTTGAAGCTCCGTAAGGAGGGAGGTTGTTATGAATAAAATAACGCCACATCTTTTGAGAGATTTGCACGCAACCCTACCTGCAGGAACGGAATGTTATCTCTGTTCCGCCGTCAGAAAAGCATTAACGAAATACCGCAAAGGGCGCGTTCCCATGGCATTTTTGGATAAAGAACAAGCATTGCCGCTTTTAGCGAAAAAACTGGGGCGCGGATTGAAACGTTTTCTTCGCGACGATATCAGATCGGCCCTTTCCTCTCGCAAGAGAAACGCGATGGAAACAATGCTAAAACACTCTTGACCACAAACTCGGTTCAATCTTAAGAACTTTTAGAAACAATCGATAGCCCCCTTTGTATAAAGGGGGCTTTATTTGAAAATCAACCGCTATCAGCGCCGCTTTCAGTTCATGTCTATTTAAATGCTGTTAAAAGCAGATAAAATATCTCGACAAGGAAAACGAGTCTTTTAAAGTCAATGGCTTTCCCATCAAGCATTGTGAACAGCCGTAACCCGCGCGGCTTATCTTTTTATCAGAACTGCATTCGCTTCCATCATTGAGCGTATTTTAATGAAAACGAAAAGCAAACAACTACAGCAACCCTCTCCCGCCGAGTTACAGTCGCTGCACCAACTGTTTCAGGCCGGTCGTTTACAGCAAGCGGAAACGATGGCGCGATCATTACAGTCCCGTTATCGTAAGGCGCCTGTTTTATACAACATCATCGGACTCTGCCAGCAGGGCCAGGGGCAATACCGGGAAGCGCTTTCTAGTTTTCGTAAATTAATCGCACTCGACCCTCGGATAGCGGAAGGTCATTTCAATCTCGCATTGCTGTATACCGAGATGGATAACATCAAGGAAGCGATTTTCAGTTACCGCAAAACCCTCCGCCTCAAACCGGACCTCACCGCCGCCCACTATAATCTGGCCGCGTTGCTGCAAGCACAGGGACTATTGGAGGAAGCCGCAGGGCATTACCGCAAAGCGGTGGAGCTCAATCCCACTTTTTTCGAGGCATTGGGCAACCTGGGAACGGTACTGCAACAGCAAGGCTTGCTTAAACAGGCGGAAGAATACTACCGCAGGGCGCTGGCGCTCAATGCCGATGCCCGAGGTTACTTTAATCTCGGAACCGTGCTGTACGGCTTGGGACAACACCAAGAGGCCATTGAGGCCTTTCAGGAGGCGATCAAACTCGATCCGGAGTTTGCCGATGCCTGGAACTCCATGGGAGAAACCCGCCGCGACCAAGGGCAAATGGACGAAGCCGTCCGTTGTTATCGAAAAGCAATAACGCTGCAACCCAAGCATAGCCGCGCCCGTTACAACATGGGCGAATATTTGTACCTTGCCGACCGCCTCGACGAAGCCGTTGCCTACTTCGACTCCTCCGATTTTGCCGACAGCCGGGAACGCGCGCTGCAATGTCTATACAAGAGCAAACAATTTGAACCTTTCAAACAACGCCTCGATAGCTTGACAGCCAACTCGCGGCATACATCGGTCATGCTCGGCACGCTGGCGACGCATTATGCCACCAATTTTCACCAACCCATTACTTACCGTTTTTGCTCGTCGCCGATGGAATATGTTCGCCACACTCGGATAGACGAATTGGCCGATCCCGATAGTCCGCTGCTGCAAGAACTGCTGCACGACATCCAACACCTGGCCATCGCCGAAAGAAAACAAGGGCGCTTATATTACGGCATTCAATCCGCCGGAAACCTGTTATTGCGATCCGAACCCTCGTTTCAAAAGCTTGCCAAATTGATCAAACAAAAGATTGCCCAGTATCGGCAACATTATGCGAAAAACAACGATTATTTGATTAGCGATTTTCCTCGGCAAATCGAATTCACCAGTTCCTGGTATTTACGCATGAAACAAGGAGGCTATTTGACGTCGCACATCCATGAGGAAGGCTGGATCAGCGGTTGCGTTTATCTGAAACTGCCGAAGCGAACCCACAATCACGAGGGTAGTTTTGCCTACAGTACCGACGGCGACGATTATCCCCGGCTGCATGATGATTTTCCTGAGGAAATTGTCGATGTCGAGGTCGGCGATTTAGTGCTGTTCCCTTCCTCCTTATTCCACCGCACCTTACCCTTCCAATCCGACGAGGAGCGTGTTTGCGTTGCCTTCGATGTAAAACCGGCATGACACTGATGCATCGATAATGAGACGGCGAGTCCTTACTCTCCTTCCATAGACTCCGGAGCGACTCTTAGCACTTCCTCGATCGAAGTCAGGCCAGCCAACACTTTTTCGACCCCGCTTAAACGCAAGGTCCGCATTCCTTCCAACAACGCCTGTTTGTGGACCGTCATCGCATCGCAATTGTCCACAATCAATTTTTGAATGGCCGGACTGTTTCTGAAGACTTCGTAAATACCGATCCGCCCGGCATAACCGGTGTTTCGGCAATCGTTACAGCCGACCGCTCTAAAAATCGTTTCCGGCTTTTTAACCTTGAACGGACGCACCAATACCTGCCACTCCGATTCATCCACCGCCGTTTTTTGTTTGCATTTCGGACACAAGGTTCTAATCAGCCTTTGCGCCATCACGCCGAGCAGGGTCAGTTTGATCAAATAAGGCTTGACGCCGAGTTCCAGCAAACGGGTCACGGCCGAAGGCGCATTATTGGTATGCAACGTGGATAAGACCAAGTGCCCGGTCAGCGAGGCTTGTATCGCCATTTCCGCGGTTTCCAAGTCGCGAATCTCGCCAACCATGATGATATCCGGATCTTGCCGCATCAATGTGCGAATGCCGGAGGCGAAATTCAAACCGATATTGTGTTGCACCTGCATCTGATTGAACGTCGGCTCGATCAATTCGATCGGATCCTCGACCGTACAAACGTTGACCTCCGGCGTCGCCAATTGCTTCAGAGTCGAGTACAAGGTCGTGGTTTTGCCCGAACCGGTCGGCCCGGTCACCAGAATGATTCCATGGGCCTGCTGGCTCATCTCGCGCCAGATTTGTTGTTCTTTCTTATTGAAACCCAGCTCGGAAAAGTCACGCAACAGAATTTCAGGATCGAAAATCCGCATAACCAGTTTTTCACCGAAGGCGGTGGGCATCGTCGACAGCCTCAACTCGACTTCGCTGCTATTTTTCAATGTTTTCAAACGCCCGTCCTGGGGCCGCCGTTTCTCGGCGATATTCATCCGCCCCAGCGTTTTGATTCGACTGGTGACGGCGTCCATCACCGCCGGCGGCAATTCGTAGACATGGTGCAGCACGCCATCGATACGAAAACGCACATTGCCTTTGTCCCGTCGCGGCTCCAAGTGGATGTCGCTGGCGCGCTGGTCGAAAGCATATTCGAACAACCAATTGACCAGGTTGACGATGTGTTGATTGTTGACCTCCAGATCGCTTTTTTCACCCAGCTCGACCAGTTGCTCCAGATTGGTCAATTGACTGCCGAAAGCATCGGGCCGGCTGGATGCGCCCTTGACCGACCTGGAGAAGGCGTACAATTCCTGAGTGTAACGGGCTATATCCTTGCCGTTGGCGTAAACTCTTTTGATTTGCTTCTTGAGCATGTGCCCAAGATCCTTCTCCCACTCGCGAAGAAAGGGTTCGCTGGTCGCAATCGTGACGCTATGTTCATCCACCGCGACCGGCAAAAAACCGAAGCGTTCGGCGTAGGGCTGGGAACATATAGCCGTGACGGTGACGACATCGATTTTCAGCGGGTCGATGAAAAAGTATGGCAGTCCCACCCGCGCGGCGACCCAGTGCGACAGCTTTTCCTCGGTAAAACGCTTGCGCAAACGTTTATTATCCGTCTCCTGGTAATCGCAAATGATCTCTATCGGCTGCTTGTCGCGGTTTTCCCAGTGCAGCGAAAAACGATGCAGTTCGCCACGTTCCTGTTCATCGATCAGTTTATCGGCCAACATCCATTCCAGAATCTCATCGATCGTCATCCGATGCTCATAGTGCGCGATAACCTGTTTTTTCATCTCGAGCTAAATCCTGTCTGACATACGCCAAGCGTTTGGGAGCGATTTTCAAGTAACGTCATTGACAAAAATCCATGTCCTTGCGCAATAATTGACCGGTTTCGGAATCCCGGCAAACCGTCCCTTCATCCACAGCCTTGATGCAATCGGCGAAATCCTGAAAAATATGCTGTTCCGGCACCAAGTCGGGAATCAGGTCGATCCTCATCAGCATATCCCTAGGTTGTTCCTGAATGCCGGTAATCAGCACTAACACGCCTTTCGCCTGCAATGCCATCACGGCTTCCTCGATCGCATAAATCCCCGACTGATCGATATAAGGTACATTCTTCATACGAAAGATCACCACGCCTACTTGCGGCAGGGCCCGGGTCATGGCCTGAAGTTTATTGACGAAACCGAAGAAAATCGGCCCCCCGAAATGTTTAATATAGACTTGCTCGCTGACTTTTTCCGAAACATTCAGCTCATCGGACCAGGATTCTTCCCGAGCAAAACTACCCACCGGACCAACCATATAATGCGCCTCGAGGATATCGCTCATTTTTTTCATGAACAATACCGAAGCCAATACCATGCCGACGGCGATCGCCACCAGCAAATCGGCAAAAACCGTAATGGCCAGCACTGTCAACATGACAATCGAATCGATTCTGGGCACGTGCCGAATATGTTTGAGTCCCTTGTAATCGATGATCCCGATACCCACGGTAATCAAGATGCCAGCCAACACCGGTTGCGACACCAACGCGGCATATTGGCCAGCCCCCAACAAGACCAAGACCATGGCGATGCTGTGCACCATGCCGGAAAACCGAGTCCGCCCGCCGGATTTGATGTTGACCACGGTGCGCATGGTCGCCCCGGCCCCCGGTATGCCGCCGATCAAGGCCGAAGCGATATTACCCAGCCCCTGCCCGAACAATTCTCGGTTGCTGTCATGCTGAGTCTTGGTCATGTTGTCGGCGACCACGGAGGTTAACAACGAATCCAGGGTTCCTAACGCGGCCAACGTCAATGCCGGCATGACGAACAGGATCGGCAGGTCCAAATCAATCTTGGCGAGCGAGGCAAAATGCAGCGAGGGCAACCCTTGCGGGATCTCCCCGATACAGGGTACATCCAGTTCCAGCAGCGCCGTCGCCAACGTGCCAAGCACCAATGCGGCTAATGTACTCGGTATTTTGCTGAACAGGCGGGGAATCAAATAAATGATCACGATGGTCGCTGTAGCCAAACCGATCGCGGCAACATTGATTCGATCGATAATTTCCGGCAAATGAACGAACACATCCGGAATTCGCTTGGGCGAGGCATGGCCCAGCAAGGGAAAAAGTTCCAGGCTAATGATGATGACGCCGATACCGGTCATGAACCCCGAAATGACCGGATAAGGAATATAACGGATATATTCCCCCACTTTCAGCATGCCCAGTAGAATTTGAAATAACCCTGCCAACATGAAAATCGCTACGACGCTTCCCATCGCCTGTTCCAACGAACCGCTATGGATTTCCACCGCCGAAGCGACCACCGTCGAGGCTACCACGGTCATCGGCCCGGTCGGCCCGCTGATCTGGGTCGGCGTTCCGCCGAATAACGCGGCGATAAAGCCGAGCATGATCGCTCCGTAGAGGCCGGCGATAGCGCCCAACCCGGATTGCACACCGAATGCCAGCGCCAACGGCAACGCTACGACGCCGGCGGTCAACCCGCCGAACAAATCGCCGGACAAATTCGCTAACTTGAACGTTCTATCTTCCATTAAAGGGTATGCGCAATAAAAAAGCTTTAGCCATACACAGTATAGCTAAAGCCTTTCGAGACATTCTCAGACCCGACAAAAAACGGCCAATGCGCTATAAGTCAAACCTTTGGCGGCGGTCGAAACCGCCTGCACCGCCGCTCTTATGCCTACAACTTAACCAACACTTCGCCCTTGCCGGTTTCGGCCATGTCGCCGCCGTAACGGCGCACGCGATTGAAAGCGACGGAAGTATCGGCAAACTTACTGTTCAACTGCTTGAACGAAGCGAACAACATCGGCAGAAAAGCCAAGGTATGCGACCCGCAATCGTTGAAGGTCGCAGACAGTTGCGGTTGGTTCCATAACAACAGCGTGCCTCGGCGCATCGCATAGCCCAGATAGCGTCCGGTCCGCCCCATGACGGCGATCGTGCCGGCCACCATGCGCGAGCCGCAATAATCGCCGGCATCGCCTTCGACCAGAATCATGCCGCGGCGCATGTGGTCGCCGGCGCGTTCGCCGACATTGCCCTTGACCAGGATCGTACCGCCTTTCATGCCTTGCTTGTTACCGGGCAAGGCCGCGCCGACAAAATCGCCGGCATCGCCGTCGATCTGCAGCAGGCCGTTTTTCATTTCGCAGCCGGCATACAAACCGGCATTACCGGTCACATGGACCGTGCCCGACTTCATCTGCTGGGCCAGATAGGCGCCGGCGTCGCCGTGCACGGTGATGCTGCCGCCATCGAGTTCCTTGCCGATACAGTCCAGCTTGCCGTAACTGCCTTCGATGACGATATTCCGGGGGTCGCCGCCTTTGATCTTGAACAACTCGTCAACCCTGATCGTGCGCTTGCCGTTCTGCAACTCGATGGCACCGATCTCGCTCGGTTCCATGCCTTCCAGTTTCTGGCAGACCAATGGCGACATATCGACGCGCTGATCCAGTCGCTGTTTCATCGTCAATGTTAATGCACTCATGCCATGATCTCCTGCAGATGAAAGTGGAACGGTCCCAGTTTGCCGCCGTAGTTACCGGCGCTGATACGGCGAATGCCATTTTCCGAGCCCAGATCGCAGACCGCCTGGATGCCGACGCGCATGGCCTTGTCGATGTCTTCCTTGCTGAGGCCGTCGATGACGATTTCCATGACCGATTCGACTTCCGGCGACAGGTCGGTTTTGGTCACCCCTTTCAGGGTCGGACAAAAGGCATCGTTGGTCGACGCGCCCAACGCCGGATATTTGGAACCGACTTTGGAACCGGAGCGCACGACGCCGCCCGGAAACGGCATGATCACATTGGGGATCTTGCGCATTTCCTCGATCGCCGCTTCGCAAGCCGCCAAGGCTTGCGGTTGCGATTCAGCCAACACCAGGAAGTTGCCGCCGCCGACCGCCTCGACCTGGCCGGTGGTAGCCTCGGTCAGGAACTCGCCGTCCATGACCGGCACCCGCCAGTAACGCTTGCCGTTGATTTTTTTCGAAATTTGGAAGCCGTCGCCGAAATAACGCAGGTTCTTGCCCAACGGAATTTGCTTGCCTTCGTCGATGCCGGCGAACAGGGCCGAGGTAGGAGACGTCAGCACGCACTGGCCGGCGCGGGTTTCCAATTGTTTGGCCAGGCCCTTGCCGCCCATCGCGAAGATCATGATCGCTACGCCGGGACGGCCGTCCGGCGTTTCGTCGGGCGACAACACCCGCTCGATACCGGCCTCACAGCCGCAGGCGATCACCGAGGTCGCGAAACCGGTCATGGCCTGGGCGGAAATCATCGCCCATTTTTCGTTCTGGGCGGTGATGATCGCCCGAGTCGCCTTCATCGGGAAGGCTTCGGCAAAAGTTTTATCTATCGTGACGCCATTGATGATCATAACTCGCCACCTCCCACGGTCGGATGCACGGTCAGACTGCCGCGGCCGTCTTCGGTGATTTCGTCATCGCTGATTTTAAAGTTGCCTAGTTTCATGGTCAGATAACGGTCGAAATAAGGTTGCAGATCTTTTTCCACGGAAGCGTCATAATCCGGCCGCACGACATGGGTCGTACCCCACGTCACATGCACGATCTGGCCATCGCGCACGACCAGCTCGCCGTCCTTGAAGACATAATCCGGTTTCTCGAACATTTTTTGCCGATCGCCGTCCTCGGTATAAACGGTGATATCGGCCCAGTTGCCGGGCACCAAGCCGCCCCTGTCGTGCAGACCGACCAGTTTGGCCGCCCCGGCGCGGGTCATGATCGCGATTTCCTGCAAGCTGTACTCACGGTCGATCGATGCCAGCGTCGTCATCTTCTGCGCTTCGGGATGGATCGTCGCCAGCATGTCGTTACGGAAACTCCGGTCCATCAACAACCGAATCAAATGCGGATAACTGGTGAACGGCGCGCCATTCGGATGGTCGGTGGTCAGGAACACCCGCCACGGATCGTCGACCAACAGGAATATCTCCAGGCCGATCGCCCATTGCAACGCGTTGACGAAGTTCTGGTCGCGGTATTTGAACGGCACCACGCCGCAACCGGCGTCGCATTCGATGTCCATGCACACCCATTTGTTCGGACTGGCGAACTTGTGGTTGGCATGCTGGTGCATGTTATCGCCGGAGGCGGTCACGGTCTGGCCGAACAGAATCTGGCCAACATCGGTGGTGATGTTCTTGTTCTTGTTGATCGCCTCGGCGATTTGCGCGGCGCCGGAAGAGAACTTGAAGTCACCCTCGGTGCCGTAGCTATGGAACTGGATATGGGTCAAGTGCATCGGCAACCCCTCGATACCCTGAATCGTATCCAGCGTGGTTTCGACGTTACCCGGCACGCCGAGATTACAGCCGTGCACATGCAGCGGATGCGGCACACCCAGCTCCTTGACCGCCCGGGCCAGCGTTTGCAGGATATCGCGCGGCGTGACGTTGTAATAAGCGTTTTTCTCGTCCAGATCCAGTTTCCGCTGGTTGAATTTGAAGGCGCTGATGCCGCCGGCGTTGACTACCTTGATGCCGATCGCCTTGGTCGCCTGCAGGGTCCAGGCGACGTAATCGTTGATCGCCTTCTGGTCTTTTTTCGCCGTCATCATCCGCAACAGATAATCGTCGCTGCCGAGCATCACATACCCTCCCTTGTCCAGGATCGGGATATCGCCCATTTCCATGTGCGCCTGACGCGCGTTGATCGGCAACACTGCCGGCTCGAACGCGGTCGTGTAACCCATCTCGGCATAACGGTAACCGGTCACGTAAGTGCTGGGGATCGCATGGCCGCAGCCTGAACGCGTCAGCTGGCTGCGCACGACGGGGTCGGCGCGATGATCTTCCGGCAGCAAAATCCGGGCGATGTTGCCCTTGCCGCCGCCGATATGGGTATGCATATCGATGGCGCCGGCCATCACGACCTTGCCGCTTAAATCGTATTCTTTGTCGATTTTGACGTCGTCGCCGGGTTTGGCGACAATCTTGCCGTCCTGGATATAAATGTCCTGTTGCTGTCCATCGATCCCGCCCGCAGGATCGTAGACAGTTCCACCTGTTAGTTTAATCAGCATGTCTCACCTACAACGCTTGTTCAATGGCATTCAACACTTCCGCGGTGCTGGGTAAACCGGAATCCCGTAATTTTTTCAAACGGATCGCGACTACGTTATCGAGCCGGTAGGCATGGCCGGCATGATCGATGCCCGGAGTACCGACGGGAATAAACACATCCGGTTCCTGTTCGAAGACCATACCTGAACGCCCGATCACGACCGTTGGCACATGCGCCTTGGGCGGCACGGCAGAACTATTAAACGCCTGAACCCAAATTAGTGCATCGGCTTCGCCGTTGTTCAACATGACATTGGCTTCAAATAAAAATGGGTCATATTCGGGAAATCCACGGCTAAAGCGCACGCGCGCCGGATAACCGGTGGTCCACCCGCAAACCTGGTTGGCGGTCTGCCCCCCTTCCTTACCCCCCAACGGGAAACCGGAACAGCGGCTGCCCTGGTCGTTGATGTCCTTGACCAGATCGCAAAGCTTTTGCACGGTCAGTTCGGCCTGACTGAAATTCAAGGCACCAGCCGCCCAGGTCACGACGCCGTATTGCGCCGCCTTGATTTGCTCGGCGACTTGTTGCAAGTCGGTTATAGCAATGCCGGCCACTTCTTCTGCCGTAATCTTGTTGCCTTTGACTAGCGCCGACAACACCGCGACGACTTCGGGTAAATCCTGATCGTCACAAGTCAGAACCTTGGCCTTGCGCCCATCCGGCGACGTCGAAGCTTCACCCGAAGGCGCCTTGCCCAAATAAATCACCTCGCGGGCGCTGGTGTCCGGGAGATGCATCGCCACCTTGTTCCATAAGTAGCGCTCATAGAAGCGCGGCGCGAAGGCTTCCAGATCGCAACCGACCACCAGCAGCACATCGCAGCGGTTCTTAATCTCGGCCAGTGTCGTGTTCACCCAGCCGGCATCCTGCATCGCCAGAATGTTGCGCCGCGCGGCATTGAAATTCATCTTGTCGACCACGGCACCGCTACGGTCAGCAACAGCCAGCAATGCACGCATGCCGTTGACGTCGGTCGCGCAGCCGCCGATCAGCGGTTGATTGCTGCCGCGAAGGATCTCCGCCGCCTTGGCGACGGCCTGCTTCAGGCTGACTTCCCGGCCATCGACCCTGGCTTGGGTATCGGTAATGGCCTGTTCGAACGCCGGCGTATTGACGGCGCAACCATTTTCAGTCACCTTCACCGCATTACCGTCGACCTGAACCGTCAGGTCGTCGGTGCCGATGCCGCAAAAAGGACTGGGCACTTCTGTTATTTCTGCCACACGCTTTCCCTCTTGAATAAATTTAAAGCTACACATCAAACAGACGGCGCAAAATCTATCCCGCCCGTCTGAAAATCAAATGTAAAATGACTTGTATTCTATCGCAATCTATAAGCCGCTGTCTCTTTCGTGACAAAAGCGAATTACGATCCATCCGATTGCCCTACAAAATCTATCCGTTTCGCACCAAAAATCAGCCGAATTGAATCAAATCGGTGCAGAATAGCTTCAATGACATTCCAACAACCCCGTTATTTCACGATTGTGGGCTGGCATGGTTTCTGCTGTACTAACTTATGAATTCCAACGTCGGAATTCTCCTAAAATCTCGAATTCCAGCGCCGGAATTCAATACAACCAGCCGACGAAATTCAGGGGACTACACCCTGGCCTTAATTTCCTCTATCACTCTGTGGCGGAACAGGGATCGACCTCTTATGGTTTCTCATAACCCGGCCACGCCTGTAACTCGGCACTGTATTCAAATCCGGCAACCGCATTAAACACACAATCTAAAGAGGTGAAACATGTCTTATCTAGTTCCCGCAGAATTCGTCACAAAAATGGTAGATGCCGGAGAATCCAAGATTTATATGTCGACCCGCGATACGGTGATCAGGGCTTACATGGCCGGCGCGATTCTCGCCTTGGCCGCGGTATTTGCGATATCCGTCGCCGTACAAACGGGTTATCCGATCATCGGCGCTATTTTGTTTCCCGTGGGCTTTTGCATGCTGTATCTACTCGGCTGCGACCTGCTTACCGGCGTGTTTGTCCTGACGCCGCTGGCTTGGCTGGATAGACGCCCAGGTGTGACACTAGGCGGCGTGTTCAGAAACTGGGGATTGGTTTTCGTCGGCAATTTCCTGGGCGCGCTGACGGTGGCGGTGATGATGTCGATCGTATTTACTTATGGTTTTTCGACCGAACCCAACGCCGTCGGTCAGAAAATCGCCACCATCGGCGAAGGGCGTACAGTAGGTTACGCCAAATACGGCGCGGCCGGCATGCTGACGCTATTTATCAGGGGTATGCTATGTAACTGGATGGTCTCCACCGGCGTGGTCGGCGCGATGATTTCCACCACGGTCAGCGGTAAGGTCATCGCGATGTGGATGCCGATCATGCTCTTCTTCGGCATGGCCTTCGAACATTCCGTCGTCAATATGTTCCTCTTTCCGTCGGGCCTTATCATGGGGGGCAACTTCTCGATCATGGATTATTTGATCTGGAACGAGATTCCGACCGTTCTCGGCAACCTGGTTGGCGGACTGGCCTTCACCGGACTTACATTATACGCAACCCACGCCAAAACGGCTCCGAAACGCGCTTTAGCCTAAAGCAACGGAGGCCTGCGAAATAAACGCTAAAGGTCAGGGTGCGCGACTGCGTTCCCTGACAAAAGGCCGCGTCATCATAACCCACCAATGCCCACGCAATTAACGATCGCCGTCGGCCAATATTCCGACAAGGGCCGCAAGGAAATCAATCAGGATTTTCACGGTATTTATATTCCCGAAGATCCACTATTGAGTTCGAAAGGAATTGCCGTAGCGCTGGCCGACGGTATTAGCAGCAGCGACGTCAGCCAGATCGCCAGCGAAGCCGCCGTCAGCGGTTTTTTCGCCGATTATTTTTGTACTTCGGAAACCTGGTCGGTCAAAAAGTCGGCGCACAGGATTTTGCTGGCAACCAATTCCTGGCTTTATGCGCAAACCCGGCAAAGCCTGTATCCCTATGACAAGAATAAGGGTTATGTCTGCACGTTCAGTGCCATCATCTTCAAATCGACTACCGCGCATCTCTTTCATGTGGGGGACAGCCGCATCTACCGTGTGCATGGTGGCGCCACACTGGAACAATTGACCGACGATCACCGGCTTTGGGTCTCGTCGGATAAAAGCTATCTAAGCCGCGCCTTGGGCATAGCCCCTCATCTTGAAATAGATTATCGGACGCTACCCCTGGAACAAGGCGATCTCTTTTTATTGGCAACGGACGGCGTTTACGAACACGTCCCGGACGATTTCATCCTAGCCGTCCTCGAACAACAGGGAAACGATCTCGATGCCGCCGCGCACAACCTCGTCAACGAAGCCTACCGGCGCGGCAGTACCGATAACCTGACCGTGCAATTGATCAGAATCGAACAATTGCCCGAACCGGAGGCCGGCGAGGCTTATAGACAATTAACCACCCTGCCTTTCCCGCCTATTTTGCAAGCCCGAATGAAGTTCGATGGTTATACCATCGTCAGGGAGGCCCATGCCAGTAGTCGCAGCCATGTTTATTTAGCTGTAGACGACAAAACAGGCATGCAAGCCATCCTTAAAACGCCCTCTATCGATCTGCGCGACGACCGCGACTACATAGAACGTTTTTTGCTGGAAGAATGGATCGCCCGTCGTATCGACAATCCCTTTGTCCTGAAACCCTGCAAACCGACCCGGACAAGACGGTTTTTATATCTCGCCATGGAATACGTTCAGGGACAAACCTTAACGCAATGGATGATCGACCATCCGAAACCCGACTTGGAAACCGTGCGAGCAATCGTCGAACAAATCGCCAAGGGACTGCGCGCCTTCCATCGGCTGGAAATGCTGCACCAGGATCTCAGGCCCGACAATATCCTGATCGACAACACCGGGACGGTAAAAATCATCGACTTTGGTTCGACTCGGGTGGCGGGCCTGACGGAAATTTCCACGGCCATCGATCAACAGCCCATACTAGGCACGGCGCAATATACCGCTCCCGAATATTTTCTCGGCGACGGAGGATCATCACGCTCCGATTTGTTTTCGCTGGGCGTCATTACCTATCAAATGCTATCAGGCAAATTGCCTTACGGACTCGACGTCGCCAAAGCCAGATCGCGGACCGCCCAGAACAAATTACGCTACCGTAGCCTGCTTTCCGACGAGGGTGAAATCCCCGCCTGGATCGACGATGCCATCGGCAAAGCAGTCCACCCGAATCCTTACCACCGCTACCAGGAAATGTCCGAATACATCCATGATTTGCGCCATCCAAATCAAGCTTTTCTGAACAAGACCCGACCGCCATTGATGCAACACGATCCGGTGGCATTTTGGAAGGGCCTTTCGTTACTCCTAACCATATTACTCATCGCTTTATTGATACGGATGAATTAGCACGACCACTTTTAACCCCCTTCACTTTCCACGAGGTAATCGACATGCAAACAAAACCCGCACAAACCCCATCCTCCAGCAACGCCGATTCCATGCTGAGCAAGGAACAAATGACCGATCTGATTGTTTCCGCCAAGGTGAAGAAACAACTTACCTGGCAAGCCATCGCCGACCAAATCGGCGTCGATGAAGTTTGGTTGGCCTCGGCCTGCCTGGGCATGAACAGCATGAAAGCGGAACTGGCCGAGAAACTGTGCGCCGTGCTGGAACTTGGCCCCGACGTCCAATCGGCGCTGGAAATGTTCCCCAACAAAACCTGGTCCTACCAAATACCTCAGGACCCATTGATTTACCGGCTTTACGAGATCGTCGGCGTTTACGGCGGTACGTTGAAGGAAATCATCCATGAAAAATTCGGCGACGGCATCATGAGCGCGATCGATTTCAGCATGAGCGTCGACAAGGAAGAAAATCCGGCCGGGGACCGGGTCGTGATCAAAATGAACGGTAAATTTCTTCCCTATAAATCCTGGTGAACGTCGTTAAAGATATAGTCGTAAATAACGCTCTATCTTTCCCCCGCCCTGCGGCTCAGGACGCTGGAGCGCCCCTAGACGGGTTCTCACGTCCTTAGCAAAACCCTAAGCGGTTACGCACCTATCCCGTCGGAGCGCTATCCCTTTTACGAATCCTGTCGAACTGTTGGGAGATAGCGCTTTAACGCCTAACTTTCCATGCGCTTGTAAGCCGCAGTAGCCAAATACTGTAATGAATTGACGCCCATCCTGAGAACAGTACCGAGCTGATCATAGCGTTTTTGTGGGGTAAAATGACCAATTTGTCCGATAAGCACCCGAACTGTCCGCAAACCGACGACATACAATTACAAGAAGAGGAGCTCACCGATGTCTGGTTTTTTTTCACCCCGGCGCGCCCAGGCCAAGTCCGGTTACAGCCGCTGGATGGCGCCGCCCGCCGCCCTGTCCGTTCACCTATGCATAGGCCAGGCCTACGCCTTCAGCGTTTTTAACGAACCGTTGACCCGCGTCATCGGCATCGATACGTCCGCTCCCGGGGACTGGAAATTGACCACGCTGGGCTGGATATTCAGTTTGGCGATTGTTTTTTTAGGCTTATCGGCCGCGTTCGGCGGTAAATGGCTGGAAAAGGTCGGCCCCCGCCTGACCATGTTTGTCGCAGCCTGCTGTTTCGGCGGCGGTTTTTGGGTGGCCGCGCTGGGCGTGTACCTGCACCAAATCTGGCTGGTCTACCTGGGCTATGGCGTCATCGGCGGCATCGGCCTGGGCCTGGGATACGTCTCGCCGGTTTCGACGCTGATCAAATGGTTCCCGGATCGCCGCGGCTTGGCGACCGGCATGGCGATCATGGGTTTCGGCGGCGGCGCGATGATCGGCGCGCCATTATCGGTGCTGTTGATGGATCATTTCCAATCCGCCACGTCGGTGGGCGTTATGGAAACCTTTATGGTGATGGGCGGCATCTATTTCCTGTCCATGCTGATCGGTTCATTGACGATACGCACGCCGCCCGCCGACTGGAAACCGGAGGGCTGGACGCCGCCGGCGGTCACTAACAAGATGATCACGCAAAACCATGTCCACATCGACCAGGCCCTGAAAACGCCACAATTTTATCTGTTGTGGCTGGTGCTGTGCCTGAACGTCACCGCCGGCATCGGCGTACTGGGCCAGGCTTCGGTCATGATCCAGGAGATATTCAAGGGCAGCGTGACCGCCGCCGCGGCGGCCGGCTTCGTCGGCCTGCTCAGCCTGTTCAATATGGGCGGCCGATTTTTCTGGTCCTTCGCCTCCGATTATCTCGGCCGGAAAAACACCTATTTGATCTTCTTCGCCCTCGGCATCGCCTTGTATGCGGCGGTGCCGTCGGTCGGCGCGGCCGGTAACATGCCGCTGTTCGTGCTGCTCTACGCCATCATCCTGAGCATGTACGGGGGCGGCTTTTCCACCATTCCGGCCTATCTGGCCGATATCTTCGGCACCAAATACGTCGGCGGCATTCATGGCAGGCTGCTGACCGCCTGGGCCAGCGCCGGAATCTTCGGCCCGGTCTTGGTCAATTACCTGCGCGAATTCCAGATTGAACAAGGCGTAGCCAAGGCCGACGCCTACAATGTGACGATGTACATCATGGCCGGCATACTCGCCCTAGGCTTTTTCTGCAACCTGCTGATCAGGCCGGTGCATGAAAAACACCACATGAAAGCCGATGAAATCGATGATCCGATCGTTTAATGCTGGACGACATGATGCGATGGGAACACCGCATTCCCGACCACCGATAATCAACCATTAACGGAACGACATGACCGATAACACTCCCCGTAAAAGATTCAACCCCTGGCTGGTATTGTTCTGGCTTTACGTGACCGTACCTCTCGCCTGGGGCATCTGGTCGACGCTGCAAAAAGCCCTAGCCTTGTTCACTAAACAACCACCCGCTCAAGCGGGTGGGTTCCAATAACGGACTGAAAGTCCGGATACGCGTCGACTAAACGACGCGTCTTAGTCGGGCTCCATCTTGAAATTATCGTTTGGATTAGGTTCAAAGTGATGCTCCAAATATTGCTTTATCATCTCATCAGTCATTTGCCCCACTGTGGCGCAAAAATAACCGCGGGCTCAAAAATGTCGACCCCAATATCGCTTTTTCAAGTGCGGGAACTCTTCGAACAGATAGCTCGAAGTTCGTCCCTTGATTCGCCTCATGATTTCGCTTGGGGCCATAGTCGGCGGCGCACTCACCAAAATGTGCACATGATCTTTGCTCACGACACCTTTGATAATCCGTATCTCAAAGGCTTCGCATGTCTGCCGCACCAAGTCTCTCACTCGTTCGGCTATTTCATCCTTCAGCACTTTATAACGATACTTCGTAACCCAAACAAAATGATACTCAATTTGGTAAACCGTATGGCTGCCGTATCTATAGTCCATCGCCACCTCCTTGGGCAAATTATCGCAGCTAAAGCTGACCGGCTAAAGCCGGTGGTTTAAACCTTATGATGGATACTAAACAACCACCCGCTCAAGCGGGTGGGTTCCAATAACGGACTGAAAGTCCGGATACGCGTCGACTAAACGACGCGTCTTAGTCGGGCTCCATCTTGAAATTATCGTTTGGATTAGGTTCAAAGTGATGCTCCAAATATTGCTTTATCATCTCATCAGTCATTTGCCCCACTGTGGCGCAAAAATAACCGCGGGCTCAAAAATGTCGACCCCAATATCGCTTTTTCAAGTGCGGGAACTCTTCGAACAGATAGCTCGAAGTTCGTCCCTTGATTCGCCTCATGATTTCGCTTGGGGCCATAGTCGGCGGCGCACTCACCAAAATGTGCACATGATCTTTGCTCACGACACCTTTGATAATCCGTATCTCAAAGGCTTCGCATGTCTGCCGCACCAAGTCTCTCACTCGTTCGGCTATTTCATCCTTCAGCACTTTATAACGATACTTCGTAACCCAAACAAAATGATACTCAATTTGGTAAACCGTATGGCTGCCGTATCTATAGTCCATCGCCACCTCCTTGGGCAAATTATCGCAGCTAAAGCTGACCGGCTAAAGCCGGTGGTTTAAACCTTATGATGGATAATTAACAACTCGAATCAGGCTTGTAGGGTAGAGCGATAGCGAAACCCATCTTTTTGTCGTGGACGGCGATTGTCATCCCGACCTTTCTGGCAAAAAATAATGGAAACTCTTAACATAGGGCGTCGAAATTGAAGGTAAGGCTTTCGCAATGAACTAAACGCGTTTTCTCGAAACTATATCAATTTCCGTCTCAGCCGTTTTTGTTGTCCGAAGAGTCTGTCAATGCGTCAATACCAAATACCCAAGACTTTCCTTGCCTTTTTCCTTTTACTGCTGCTTAACGCCTGTCAAACCCAGAATCCGGTGGCCAAGGCCGAAAGTCTTCCGACACCGGCACTGCGTTCCACGGTCGCCGTCGCTTTCGCGCCCGACGGACGTTTATGGCGCCTGACTCCGACGCCTGAGGCGGTCTACGTCGACTATTCCGACGACGAAGGCCGAAGCTTCTCCGCTCCTAGACGAGTCAATCCCGCCGCGCAGAAAATCAGCGTCTGGCCGGAGAATCCGCCCGCCATCGCCATCGGCCGGAACGGGCGTATCCATGTACTTTACTATGCCGACGAAGCGCAACGCTCCACCAGCTTCTACAGTTATTCCGACGACCGCGGCAAGACCTTCAGCCTGCCCAAGCTGGTCAGCGACCATGCCGATTCGGCCATGCATTACATGGACAGAATGCTACTGGACAACGAAGACAAGGTGTATCTATTCTGGCACGACCGCCGCCATGAATTGCTCGACCAAAAACTCGGTTCGGGCGTGTTGTCGCTCTATTACGCGGTCTCCGACAACCAACATCCCGAATTTTACAACCGTTTCATCAGCAACGGCATCTGCTCTTGCTGCCGCACCGCGACCGCACTGGCGCCGAACAACATGCCGGTATTGTTGGCGCGCATGGTGTTCCCCGACGGCGTTCGCGAACACGCGCTGATGCGCCTTGATAAAAACGGCAAATGGTCGAAACCGATCCGCGTCACCGCCGATCAATGGACCATCGAAGCCTGCCCCGAGCACGGTCCGGCGTTGGCGATCGACCAGCACGGCCGCACCCACATGACCTGGTTTACGCTCGGCAATGTCCGTCAGGGTATCTTTTACGCGCAAACCGACGATTTCGGCGCCAACGTCAGCGAACCGATGAGAGTGGGCAATCGAGAGCGCCTACCCGGTCATCCCGACATCCTGGCGCTGAAAGAACGCGTAATCCTGACCTGGAAAGAGTTTGACGGCAAACAAACCAGCATTCATGTGCAAGAGTCCGCCGACCGGGGCGCCAATTGGTCTGAACCCAGAACGGTGTTCACGACCCGCGGCGACAACGGCCATCCTGCCCTGATCAGCAACGGCCAAGACATTTTTCTTTCCTGGGTGTCCTCCGAACAAGGTCATCAAATCGTCAAGCTATGAAAAAACTGTCGTTAACACTTTGTCTGCTCAGCGCGCTGTTCGCTTCGTCGACACGTGCCGAAACTGCCCTATTAAAGCCTTTCGGACCAGGGAGCTACCAGACTTTACTCAGACAACAACACAACCACCCGCTGATGCTGGTACTCTGGTCCTTGACCTGCTCATCCTGCATGAAGGAAATGAGGATGCTGAAAACAATCGGCGACAACCATCCCGGCCTATCCATCGTGTTGGTTTCGGTCGACGATTCCGGCGACGCCGAGCAAGTCCGGAAAGTGTTGAAGAATAACCAGCTGGAAGAAATGAACAACTGGCTGTTCACCGAAGCCAATTCGGCCCAGCTCCGCTATCAGATCGACCCGACCTGGTACGGCGAGCTGCCCCGCACCTATTTTTACGATTCCGCCCATGACAGAAGCGGAATCAGCGGTGTTTTATCGAAACAGGATTACGAGCGGTTTATCGGACAAATCATGCAATGAGCGAAGAAGCCTCGTAACCCGCATGAAGCATCGCGGAATACGGGGCCTCGGAACCGCGCCATCCCGGATTCCGCTACGCTGCATCCAGGCTACAAACTGCAAATTCCGGTTTTTTGATGCCCTCATCCAGCCTTCTCCCGGAGGGCAAAGGTATTAAGGTGCCGAAATTTGAAGTGCGATGACTAAACCTTGTCGATTCATCGCTCAGAACGATACATTGGCCTGGACCCAAATTTTTTGGGTATCGTTTTTGAACCCGCCCGGCGCATTATCATCACCGTCGTAGTAAGCGTACTTGGCCAATAACGCATAATGTTTGCCGAATTTTTTCGTGACCAGAAAGTCGTATTCGTCGCCGTAGGTAAAACTGCCCGCGTCATCCTTGAAGTTGTGATAAACGAACATTAACTTGGCGCCGGCAATCGCTGTCGACGCCGTGGCATTGACGTCTCTCACGCCGTTCGGATATAGGGCGGCGTTCAAAAAACGGTCCGCCCAGCCTTGAAAGGCGTGATTGGTTCCCAGCGGGGTTGTAAATACACCGCCGTCGCGACCGTCCAATTGCTCCATGGCCCCCTTCACGGTGATTCCGGCCACGCTGATTCCCCCCATCAAATTGTAGCGGTCTCGCGAGAAATCGCTGCTGTTGGTGCCGTAATCTTGTTGATAACTGTATTCCGCCGTGTAGTGCAGGGTGATATCTTCATTTAGTTTCGGCGACCCTACGAAACGGACGCCATAGGTTTCGCTGGATTTGGCGAAGTTAGCCGGATCGTCTCTGAAATCCAGCCAATAACCGTAACCGATCGCGTTGCCCAGGTTACCGAGGCGATAGTTGACGTTGACGAACGGCGCGTCGATATTGTCCGTCAGCGAGAGAATATTTCTGACCCTGCCAATATAACCCGCTTTGATCGTCAAATCGGTAATGGACACATTGGTGACCATTACCGCATCGTAGGTTTGCTCCATTTGCCGCCAGCCGACGTTGCCGATAAAGCGGTCGTCGTCGATCTTGATGCGTTGCCTTCCGCCTTTGATCTCGGTATCGGGAATCCCCTTGTAGCTCAACCATAAACGGTTCAATTCGTGACGATCCGCCGGATCGGCAATAACATGGTGATTGGGATCGCCGTAAACGCTTCCGCCCCGGTAATCGTTTTGCGCCGCGAACAGGTTTTCATATTCGGCGAAAGCCTGAAAGCCGAAAATCTCGGGCGTCAAATATCCCAGGCGTAGGCGGAATGTGTTGCCATGGGCGGGTTCCGGAGCGGTGTTATCGGTATCGGCGTATTCATAACGATAATTGAGATCCAGTTTGATTTGACCATAGTCTTGAACGGTGTCCTGACCGAACCTCAGGGCCTGTTCGATCTTCTCGTCGAGTCCGGCCTTGGCGGATGGGATGACGGCCAGTGAAAACAAACACGCCGCGGCGATTCGAGGCGTTAAGGCATGAAGCGGTATAGTCTTTCTTTTGGGCAGAGTCATGACGATTCTCCAAATAATTGGCATGTGAATAAAGATGAAACGATGGGTTGAAAGCGTCAGTATTCGTTTCCTTCCCGACCGCGCTGCCGGGAAGGAAAGAAGGGAAATCACTAAACAACCACCCGCTCAAGCGGGTGGGTTCCAATAACGGACTGAAAGTCCGGATACGCGTCGACTAAACGACGCGTCTTAGTCGGGCTCCATCTTGAAATTATCGTTTGGATTAGGTTCAAAGTGATGCTCCAAATATTGCTTTATCATCTCATCAGTCATTTGCCCCACTGTGGCGCAAAAATAACCGCGGGCTCAAAAATGTCGACCCCAATATCGCTTTTTCAAGTGCGGGAACTCTTCGAACAGATAGCTCGAAGTTCGTCCCTTGATTCGCCTCATGATTTCGCTTGGGGCCATAGTCGGCGGCGCACTCACCAAAATGTGCACATGATCTTTGCTCACGACACCTTTGATAATCCGTATCTCAAAGGCTTCGCATGTCTGCCGCACCAAGTCTCTCACTCGTTCGGCTATTTCATCCTTCAGCACTTTATAACGATACTTCGTAACCCAAACAAAATGATACTCAATTTGGTAAACCGTATGGCTGCCGTATCTATAGTCCATCGCCACCTCCTTGGGCAAATTATCGCAGCTAAAGCTGACCGGCTAAAGCCGGTGGTTTAAACCTTATGATGGATAATTAACCGTCAATCCGGTCAGAGCCGAACGACCGTGGCTAAAGCGAAACCCGATTGAACCGGTTATCTAATGAGCGTGATCGCACTCGTTCAAAAAAGTCAGTAAACTCTCGCGATAACGGTAATAATCCGGGTGTTGCAGCAAAGACTTTCGGCTGCGGGGACGCGGCAGATCGATTTCTTCGATCTTACCGATCTTGGCCATCGGTCCATTCGTCATCATGACGACCCGATCGGCTAATAGGATGGCCTCGTCGACATCATGCGTGACCATGATGGCCGTCACATGGGTACGTTCCCAGACTTCCATCAATACTTCTTGCAGTTCCCAGCGGGTCAGGGAATCTAACATCCCAAATGGCTCGTCCAGCAATAACAGCTTCGGCGACAGGGCAAAGGCGCGGGCGATGCCGACCCGTTGGCGCATGCCATTGGACATATCCGCCGCTTTTTTGTACAGCGAATCGCCAAGCCCCACCCGCGTCAGATAATATTCGACGATATCGTCGCGTTCGGATTGCAGGGCATGAGGGTAGACTTTCTCCACGCCGAGCGAAACGTTTTCGAACGCCGTCAGCCACGGAAACAGACTGGGCGCCTGGAATACCACTCCTCGGTCGGGGCCGGCGCCGTCGATTTCTTTGTTGTCCAGAATAATACCGCCTTCCGAGATATCGTTGAGGCCCGCCGTCATCGTCAACACGGTCGATTTTCCGCAGCCCGAATGGCCGATGATGGAAACGAACTCCCCCTTCTTCATTTTCAGGTCGAAGCCGTCGACTACCTTGACGGTGCCGTTGCCGTCCGGCGTCGGATAAATTTTGCCTAAGCGGGAAAATTCCAGATAACGAGGCTTGCCGACGTCTTGCTGGTCCGGCTTCAATGCCGAAGTGTCCAATTTCCAATCGTTACTCGTATTGGGCCGCACGTCCGGTAGCACTAAATCTTCTCTTTCCCTCACTTTCGCGCGTTCCATGCCGACTTCCATCAGATAGCCGGTAATGTCAGCGCGCAGACGCTTGAAATTGTCGTCGTGGTTCAAGGCCGTGCGGTCGCGCGGGCGCTCGATATCGATAGCAAAATGAGGGCCGAAAGTAGCGTTGGGTCCGGGATTGAGCGGAATGACCCGGTCCGCCATGTAGATCGCCTCGTCGACGTCATTGGTGATCAAAACGACCGTTTTCTTTTCCCGCTCCCAGATCTGTAGAATCTCGTCCTGCAATTTGCCGCGGGTCAGCGCGTCCAACGCGCTCAACGGTTCATCCAGCAGGAGAATTTCGGGATTGGCCGCCAGCGCGCGGGCCACATTGACCCGCTGGCGCATGCCGCCGGACAGTTCGGCCGGCCGTTTTCCCATCGCCGCGCCGAGATTGACCATATCGATGTATTTTTCCGTATGCGCCTTGCGCCTTTCCTTGTCCCACTCGCCGTATATCTGATCGACGGCCAACGCGACATTTTCATAAACGGTCAGCCAAGGCATCAGGGAATAGTTCTGGAATACCACGCCGCGATCCGGCGCGGGGCCGGAAATGGGTTCGCCGGCCTTGAGGAGTTGCCCCCGGTCGGCTTGAATCAAACCGGCGATCAGCGAAATCAAGGTCGTTTTTCCGCTGCCGGAAAAACCGACAATGGCGACGAATTCACCCTCGCGAATCTCCAGGTCGATATCCTTGAGTATGGAATGATATTCGGCCCCTTCCCCATACCACTTGGAAACATTGTTGAGTTCGATCAAAGCCTGCGAATTTTCGGGCTCGGCGGCTTTTTCCTTTCTTAATTCTTCGATCATCAAATGTCGGGCTGCAGCCATAGCGTTCTCCTAGATTGCCTTACCGAAAGAAAAGATGTTTTCCAGCGAATGCATGATGCGGTCGAGAATGAAACCGATGATGCCGATCGTGAACACGGCCACCATGATTTTGCTCAACGAATGAGAACTGCCGTTCTGGAATTCGTCCCAGACAAATTTCCCCAGTCCGGGGTTTTGCGCCAGCATCTCGGCGGCGATCAGCACCATCCAGCCGACCCCCAGCGACAGACGCATGCCGGTAAAGATATAAGGCAACGCCGACGGCAAGATGATTTTCTTGATCTGGGTGCTGTAATTCAAACGCAACACTCTGCCGACATTGACCAGGTCCTGCTCGACCGAGGATACGCCTACGGCCGTATTGATCAGTGTGGGCCACAACGAACAAAGAGTGACGGTAATCGCCGAGGTCAGAAAGCTTTTTTCGAACCAGGAGTCGTCGTTGGTGACGTACACCGCGCTGACGATCAATGTCACGATAGGCAGCCAGGCCAGCGGCGAGACCGGCTTGAACACCTGGATCAGCGGATTCAGCGCGATATTGAAGACCCGGTTCATGCCGCACAAGATACCCAGCGGCACGGCGACGAAGATCGCCAGCAGAAATCCGGAAAAAACGGTATACAGGCTGGTGACGATCTGATCCAGATAAGTCGGCTTGCCCGTATAAGAACGGATTTTGACTGTCGCGTTCGGATTCCTGGCCAGCTTTTTCTCGTTCCGCTTATGCTGCCGTTCATAGAAGGCGGCTTCTTTTTCCCGCTCGGCGTAATGGTCTTCGATTAACGAATCGACCTCCTCCCAGACGGCGACCGGCCCAGGCAAAGCGCCCAAGCTGGTTTGTATTTGTTGCGCCACGGCATTCCACAACATCAGAAACCCGATAAATGCAACGACCGGAACGCCCATTGCCATCCATAACGCTTTGATTTGCTGCCGAGGATTGTCCCCGTTGCAGATTCTGACGACCGGCACGAACCAAGTCAGTCCCGTGATAGTAAAAAACTTGATCAATTTATTATTCATCTTTTCACCCGTTTGGCGTTGCTTCTGAAAAAAGGGCACATCCAGGTGCCAAAAGACTTCCTTGTACTACCGAGAACACCACTAACGAAAAATCATTTATTAAAACAAGGACTACTCGACCACCTTGCCGTCGACAACGCGTTGCTTCCCCTTCAGACCGATGGCAAACTTGGCCAAGTATTCGTTCGGCTTGCTGCCGTCATAGACGATGCCGTCGATGAATTCGCTTTGCGGCGGCTTGAAACCGCTTTCGTCATCCGCTGGAAAGTCAGCGGCCTTGGCCTTGCCTTCGGCGATCAACTCCTTCGCGGCGGCCATGTAGATGTCGGGACGGTAAACTTTTTTCGCGATATTCCTATACCAGCTGTCCGGCTTGTATTCGTTGATTTGCCCCCACCGGCGCATTTGCGTCAGATACCAGATCGCATCGCTGTAATAGGGATAGGTGGCGTTATAGCGGAAGAAGACGTTGAAGTCGGGCAAAGGACGCTTGTCGCCTTTTTCGTATTCGAATGTGCCGGTCATACTGTTGGCGATGACCTCGTAATCGGCCCCGACATAGGCGCTGTCGGACAGAATCTTGACCGCCTCCGGACGATTTTTATTGTTGTCCGCGTCCAGCCACATCGCCGCCCTGATCAGGGATTTGACGACGGCCAGATGGGTGTTGGGGTATTTGTCCGCCCATGCCTTGCTGACGCCGAATACTTTTTCCGGGTTGTCTTTCCAGATTTCGTAGTCGGTCACGACTGGAACGCCGATGCCCTTGAACACGGCCTGTTGGTTCCAGGGCTCGCCGACGCAGTAACCGTAAATCGTCCCCGCCTCCAAGGTCGCCGGCATTTGCGGCGGCGGCGTCACCGACAGCAAGGCATCGGCGTTTATTTGACCGCTGATATCTTGCGGAGGCGCATAATAGCCCGGCTGAATGCCTCCGGCGGCCAGCCAATAGCGCAATTCGTAGTTGTGGGTCGATACCGGGAAAACCATGCCCATGTTAAATGGCTTGCCCTCCGCCTTGTATTTGTCGACCACCGGCTTCAGGGCGCTGGCCTTGATGGGATGCACCGGCTTACCGTCCGCCATCGACACATGCGCTTTCATCTGTCGCCAAATGCCGTTGGAAACGGTAATGCCGTTGCCGTTCAGATCCATGCTGAAGGCCGTGATCACATCCGCTTTGGTGCCGAAGCCGATCGTGGCGCCCAACGGCTGTCCCGCCAGCATATGCGCGCCGTCCAGCTCGCCGTTGATGACCCGGTCCAGTAACACCTTCCAGTTGGCCTGGGCCTCCAACTGGACATACAAACCTTCGTCCTCGAAAAAGCCCTTTTCATAGGCGATGGCCAACGGCGCCATGTCGGTCAGTTTAATGAAGCCGAATTTCAGTTCTTCCTTCTCGATGTTCTCGACCGCGCCGGCCTGTCCCGACCAGCAGATCGCGGCTGCCGTCGTTAAAGCGCATAACCATTGTGTCGCTGGGTTGCCTTGATATGTTTTCATAAATCTCTCGCAGTTGATTTCCAAAAAAAAAGGCGTCATCGGATACCGGGAGATATCCTGATGACGCCTTTGTCGTGGTTGTCCTGCTACGGACTGCAAATTTAGCTTCGACGATGAAGCGGTTGCCTTAAGTTATGCAGCAGCTATGCCAGATTAAGAAAAACTGTTCGAATAAAGCGAGAAAATCATTGATAAACAGAATCTTACGTTTTTACTTACAGTCATTCCAATAAACAGAATAAGGTTTGCGCACACCGGGTTGTTTCTCATCACTAACCAATTTGGTGCGCCCGGCACTATGTTGCAGCAGAACCATGCCAACCATTGCCGCGCGCAATTTCTTTCCCGCCCTCTTCGGCCGACATTATTTGGCGCATTTGAATTGTTGACTGTATCGAGTTTGAATCAACCAGCGCAGACGTATTGCGAGTCGCACCCCACAGGCGGTTGTTTATTTAGATGAGCAAATCGGCGAAAAATGGAATGGCTAAAGTGTTTTTAACATTAACATTAGAGTCAGATTAAGCGTGATTCGATCAGGAAGCCTTGATACTAACAATCAATATAAAGGGTAAAGCTCGGCATGAAGTGACCGAAGGAGAAATATCGTCCCATTGGTGGGGCGCCATCCCCTCACATGCATTCTTCACTATTACTAGACCAGGGTCTCAGGGTTTGGTCAGCGATTTTCCAATCGACAAAAAGACTACGAAAGCATTTTAAACTTGTGATAAAGGAAAATACCGGTAATAAACGAACCAAAATTGTGCATAAGCACAATTTTAGCGCGCACGGAATGCTTAAGCGAAATGAAAACGAAACTTCCACATAGTTAAAAGTCACATATTAACAAAGACATAGAACAAAATCTTTATGTTGGCATCATAACTGCATTTGCTAGGGCACATTGATTCCATACACTTATTTGTTGATTAAAGCACTGGCGCTTTAACCCTTCGCGGGGTTAAAGCGCTTTTTTTTTGCCCGAAGGTTTTTTTGAACGCACTTGCGCAAGTCCCGGTCGCGGCATTGAGGGACTTGAGCCGGTAATGATGAGATCGCTTTCCCGGCAACATGAAAATGGTTTTACGGCATCTTTGTTTTGAACCGATAAGTGTGTTGCAAAGATTCTGAAAGCACGCGGCACCGGGATGCCATGCCTGGCGATTGATAGAGAGGTTTGTATTATGAACGCGAAACAAACACTGGTAGTGATAGGAAACGGAATGGTCGGCCAGCATTTTTTGACTACCCTGGTCAACAGCGGAGCAAGCCGCCAATACGACATCGTGACCTTCTGCGAGGAAACCCGCCCGGCTTACGACCGGGTGCATCTGTCGGAATATTTCAGCGGCAAGAGCGCGAAGGATCTTTCACTGGTGGAAGACGGCTTCTTCGAGCGGGAAGGCATCGAAATCCATCTGGGCGACCGGGCGGTCAAAATTGACCAGGTACAGCGGCTGGTTCATTCCGCGAAAGGTCTGGCCATTCGTTACGACAAAGTCGTGTTGGCGACCGGCTCTTATCCGTTCGTACCGCCTATTCCCGGTCACGATCGGGAACAATGTTTGGTTTACCGTACCATCGAGGATTTGGAGGCGATTACGGAATGCGCCAAAAATGCTCGGGTTGGCGTTGTCGTCGGCGGCGGGCTGTTAGGACTGGAAGCGGCCAAGGCGTTGACCGACTTGGGTCTGCAGACTCACGTGGTGGAATTCGCGCCGCGTTTGATGGCGGTGCAATTGGACGACGGCGGCGGCGCGATGCTGAGGAAGAAAATCGAGGCTTTGGGCGTGACGGTGCATACTAGCAAAAACACCGGCAATATTGCCGAAGGCGAACGACATGCTTTGAAAATGGAGTTCGCGGACGGCGAAACTCTGGAGACCGATTTGATCCTGTTTTCCGCGGGCATCAGGCCGCGCGACGACATCGCCCGCCACAGCGGCCTCGAAGTCGGTCCGCGCGGAGGTATCGTCATCGACGACGAATGCAAGACGTCGAACCCGGATATTTACGCCATCGGCGAATGCGCGTTATGGAACGGACGCATATTCGGCCTGGTCGCGCCCGGTTACACGATGGCCCGCGCCGTGGTCGCCAATCTAACCGGAAAAGCGGAGCGCTTTCAAGGCGCCGACATGAGCACCAAGTTGAAACTGATGGGGGTCGATGTCGCCAGTATCGGCGATGCCCATGCGCAAAGCCAGGGCGCCTTGGTTTATACCTATCAAAACGACTCCGACGAGGTGTACAAACGCCTGGTGGTCAGCGCGGACAAGAAGCGTTTGTTGGGGGCCGTTTTGGTGGGCGATGCGTCCGCCTATAGCACCTTGTTGCAATATTGCCTGAACGGCATCGAGTTGCCGGACAATCCCGATTCGTTAATCTTGCCTGCGCGATCCGGCGAATCGGCGGGACTGGGCCCGGATGCCTTGCCGGCATCGGCGCAGATCTGTTCCTGCCACGACGTCTCCAAGGGCCAAATTTGCCAAGCGATCGAAAATGGCTGCACCAGCGTGCCCGCATTGAAAAACGGCACCAAGGCAGGCACGGGCTGCGGCGGATGCGTGCCGTTGTTAAAATCGGTATTGGATTGCGAGCTGAAAAAAGCCGGGATCGAGGTCAATACCGATATTTGCGAGCATTTCCCCTATTCCCGCCAGGATCTTTACAATCTGGTCATCGTCGAGGAAATCAAGACCTTCCACGAGTTGCTCGACAAGCACGGCCGGGGACGCGGCTGCGAAATCTGCCGCCAGGCGGTCGGCTCGATTCTGGCCTCCTATTGGAACGAGTATATCTTGAAAAAAGAGCATATCGGTCTGCAGGATACCAACGACATTTTTCTCGCCAACATGCAGAAGGACGGCTCCTATTCCGTCGTTCCCCGGGTACCGGGCGGCGAGATCACGCCGGATCAATTAATCGCCCTGGGCGGCGTCGCGAAAAAATACCGCCTGTACAGCAAGATCACCGGCGGCCAGCGCGTCGACCTGTTCGGCGCGCGGGTCGAGCAATTGCCGGCGATCTGGCAGGAGTTGATCGACGCCGGGTTCGAGAGCGGACATGCCTACGGCAAATCGCTGCGCACGGTCAAATCCTGTGTCGGCAGTACCTGGTGCCGGTTCGGCGTCGACGACAGCGTCGGCCTGGCGATCGAACTGGAAAACCGTTACAAGGGACTGCGCGCGCCTCATAAAATCAAGTTCGCCGTGTCGGGCTGCACCCGGGAATGCGCCGAGGCGCAGGGCAAGGACATCGGCGTCATCGCCACCGAGGGCGGCTGGAACCTGTATGTCTGCGGCAATGGCGGCATGAAACCGCGCCATGCGGACTTGTTCGCCACCAACCTGGATAAGGAAACCCTGATCAAATACATCGACCGCGTGCTGATCTTTTACGTGCGCACCGCCGACCGCTTGCAGCGCACCTCGGTGTGGATGGAAAACATGGAAGGCGGGCTGGATTATCTGCGCGCGGTGGTGATCGACGACAAATTGGGTATTTGCGAGCAGTTGGAAGCGCAGATGCGGCATGTCGTCGCCACCTATCAATGCGAATGGAAAACGACCGTGCAGGACGAACAGAAACTCAAACGCTTCCGTCATTTCGTCAACAGCGACCGGCCGGACGACAACATTTTGTTCGTCGAGGAACGCGGACAGGTTCGCCCGGCCAACGAAAGCGAACGCGAACAACATCGTTCAAACGAGGAGGCTCTGGCATGACCGAATGGATCAATATTTGCGCCGTGGACGATCTGCAACCCGATTCTGGCGTCTGCGCCCTGGTTGGCGAACGGCAAATCGCCCTCTTTTATCTACCCAAGGAGCAATCCGTATTCGCGCTGGACAACCGTGACCCGTTTTCCCGGGCCAACGTCCTGTCGCGCGGCATGATCGGCGATTTGCAGGGCGAACCGATGGTGGCCTCGCCGATGTATAAACAACATTTCAGCCTGCGGACGGGCGCGTGCCTCGAGGACGCCTCGGTCAAACTGCAAACTTACGATGCCCGCATCGATAACCGACGTGTGCAAATTGCCCTGGGGAGCGACTGATGCGTTATAAATACTTCATAACAGACGTGTTTACCCGAGAGCTGTTCGGGGGCGCGCAGATTGCCGTAGTTCCCCGGGCCGACGGATTGTCCGACGAGCAAATGGCGGCGATCGCCAAGGAGTTTGCGCTGACCGAAACGGTGTTCGTCTTTCATCCCGAAACCAATACGGAACGGCGCTTCATGCGCACCTTCACCCCTCATGGCGAGATCGATTTCGCCGGCCATCCGATTATCGCGACGGCTTATGTGCTCGGGCATTGCGGCGACATCCAACTCAACGAACCGGTAACGCATCGGGTTTTCGAACAAAAATCGGGTCCGGTCGATGTCAACATATCGGCCAGCGGCGGCCGGCCCACATTGGTGCAATTCACCCGCAAAGTCGCTTCGGTGGTCGACCGCTTCGCCCCCAGCGACCAGGAATTGGCCGGTTTCCTGTCATTGCTGGTTTCGGATCTCGATCATAAAAAATACGCGCCCAGGCTGGTCTCGTGCGGATTTCCCTTTCTGGTCGTGCCGGTATGGAATTACGCCAGCGTGCGCAAGGCCCGGTTCAACTACGCGACCTGGAGCCAATCGGTGGCGCCGCAGACAGCGGCTCAGGAAATTTTGCTGTTCGCGCCTAAAACCCCCTATCCGGACGCCGACTTCAATCTGCGCCTGCTCGGGCCGAACATCGGCCTGCATGAAGACCCGCCCGTGGGTAACGCCATCCCGGCCTTTGCCGCCTACCTCTGTTCTTTCGACTTTACCCGTAAGGGGACTTACACCTTTGCCGTGGACCGGGGCGATGCGGAAAGCCGGCGCAGCGTGTTGAACATCGAAATGGACAATAAAGGCGAGGCATTGTTGCCGCTGCGCGTGGGCGGGGAAGCGGTGATTTTCGCCGAAGGCACCCTATTTGTTTGATCCATTTTCAATAGGAATGAATATTGCTTTCGAGCAAATCAATTGCTATTCAGGAACGCGTCATGCCCGTATTCGTAATCAACCTGTTCAGCCTGCGAGGCAAAATGAAAATTTTGCACATGAGCTGGCTGGCTTTTTTGATCAGTTTTATCGTCTGGTTCAATCATGCGCCGTTGATGCTGATGATTCAGCAGGATGTCGGTTTGACGCAATTGGAGGTCAACATCATCTTGTTGTTGAATGTGGCGTTGACGATTCCGGCACGCTTGCTGGTGGGCGTACTGGTCGACCGCTATGGCGCCCGCCTCAGCTACAGCGTGTTGCTGGCTGTCTGCAGCCTGCCGTGCTTCCTGTTCGCGCTGGCCGACAGTTTCGCTCAATTGGCCTGGGCGCGTTTTCTGTTGGGCGGCATCGGGGCCGGCTTCGTCGTCGGCATACGCATTATCGGCGACTGGTTCCCCTCGCGGCAAATGGGCACCGCCGAGGGCATTTATGCCGGCTGGGGCAACTGCGGTTCGGCCGTCGCCGCGATGCTGCTGCCGGGGCTGGCTTTGTATTTCGGCGGCGAAAACGGCTGGCGCTTCGCCATCGCCCTGACCGGCTTGTTATCGTTGGGTTTTGCCGGCCTTTATTATGTCAACGTCAGCAACCTGCCGGATGAAAAGCATTTTCTGCAGCGCGGCCCCACGGCGATTCTCGAAGTTTCCAGTATTCGCGATTTGTTCTTGTATATCTTCGCCATCGCTCCCCTGTACGGGGCGTTGTCGTTGCTGGTCTGGAAACTGTCCCGCCCGGAAATGGCGTTGTTATCGGACTTTTGGGTCGTCACGACCAATCTGCTGATTTGGAGCGTGTTCTTTTACCACGCCTACAAAGCGGTCGATTTGAATGCGGAACGTCTCAACCAACCGGTGGCGATCGTCCACCGTTTCAAATTCAACCAGGTGTTGGTGCTGGGCCTACTGTATTTGGCGACATTCGGCTCCAAGCTGGCGGTGGTGTCGATGTTGCCGATTTTTTTCTATCAGACCTTCAACGCCACGCAACAGATCACCCTGGTCGACGCCGGCCTATTGGCGGCCTGTTTCGTGTTGTTGAATCTGGTCGCCCGGCCGGTGGGCGGCTGGTTGAGCGATAGGTTTGGCCGTAAATCGACGTTGACCCTGTATTGTGCAGGCTTGACCCTCAGCTACGTCTTGATGTCGCAAATCTCGCCGAATTGGCCGATTGCTCTGGCAGTTGCCGTGACGTTGCTCTGTTCGGTCTTTCTGCAAGGCGCGGAAGGCGCGGTATTCGCAGTGGTGCCCTTGGTCAAGCGTTCCATGACGGGGCAAATCGCCGGCATCGTCGGCGCCTATGGCAATGCCGGAACCATTCTGTTTCTGGTGATCCTGACCTTCGTGCCGGCCTCGAGTTTTTTCCTGATTCTGGCCTTGTTCTGCTTGCTGTCGCTGGGGGCCGTCGTGTTTCTGGATGAGCCGAAAAGCGTGATCACCGAAATCATGCCCGACGGAACGCTGGCCGTTATCGAACTGGATTGAGTCATGAGCAAGTTGAACGTGTTGGTGGCCAACGAGTTGGAGGATGACGACGTATTGCAGCAAATCCTGCAAAAATGCGGTTACGAGGTCGCCGTGTTGAATCTGAACGGCTTGGAATTGTCCGAGGTCGTCAATACCCTGAACCCGGACATCGTGATCCTAAATCTATACCGCCCCGAAAATACCGTCCTGCGGCAGGTCATCGCCATCAACCAGCATCGCCAGGCCGTACCGGTCATCATGTTCGCCGAGGACCAGAGCACCGATACCATCAACAAGGTGATCAAGGCCGGCGTCAGCGCCTATATCGTCGACGGTTTCGAGGCCAAGCGCATCAAGGCGATCGTGGACATCGCCATGGCCCGCTTCAAGGAACAGCAGGCATTGAAGCGGGAATTGGAAAAAACCAAAAACCGGCTCGAGGAACGCAAGGATATCGACAAGGCCAAGGCCTTGTTGATCAAGACCCAGGATTATTCGGAAGAACAGGCTTACCATGCGTTACGCAAACTGGCCATGGAACGGAGCCTGACGATCGGCGAAATGGCGAAAAACGTGCTGGCGATGGCCGACCTGTTGCACCAGAATAGCACACAATAACGGTGCACGCGCACCATCAAGGCGAGGCCGGCCTGTCGCCGCGAATGACCGGCCCGGCTTGCATTGTGCGTACGATAGCCCGCGCGGCTAATCGAACAATACTTTTTTTAAGAATAGTTCGCTGGCCTGGATAATGCATCAACATTGAGGCTAACGAAAGCTCCTGTGTTAGGCAATGGCGCCTTATCTCCCGGCAAGGGGGATAAGGCGTTTTTTTTTGGGTGAAACGTTATGAAAGAAAAACTCGTTGTCATCGGTAACGGCATGGCCGGGATGCGCTGCATCGAAGAGTTGCTGGGTATCGCGGCGGATAAATTCGCGATTACGGTGTTCGGAGCGGAGCCCTACGGAAATTACAATCGCATCCTGTTGACTCCGGTCCTGTATGGCGGCAAACGGATCGAAGATATTATGATTCACGACCTGGCTTGGTATCGTGAGCACCGAATCGTATTGCGTTGCGGTCCCGAGCAAGAAATCATTGCGATCGATCGCGACAAACGCCTCGTCATTGCGCGGGACGGCAGCCGCACACATTACGATCGTCTGCTGATCGCCACCGGCTCCCGCTCGCATATCCTGCCGATCCCCGGCGCGGGAGTCGAAGGCGTCATCGGTTTCCGCGATATCGCCGACGTCGAATACATGATCGACCGGTCGCGGACGCATGAACATGCCGTCGTGTTGGGCGGCGGCCTGCTCGGGCTGGAAGCCGCCAACGGTTTGCTGCAACGCGGCATGCGGGTAACGGTCGTCAACCGCGCCAAACATATTCTCAACAAGCAACTGGATGAATGCGCGGCGGCAATGCTGCAGAAGGAATTGGAAGCGAAAGGAGTACGATTCCGCCTCGGCACGACGATAAGCACGGTCACCAATGACGACAAGCATATCACCGGGGTCGTACTCGACGACGGCAGCGAATTGCCGGCAAACCTTTTAATCATGGCGACAGGCATCGTGCCGAATATCGAACTGGCGCAATCGGCCGGTTTGCGCTGCGAGCGCGGCATTATCGTCAAAGATAGCTTGCTGACCAGCGATGAGCGGGTGTATGCGATTGGCGAATGCGTGCAGCACAGAGGCGAATTGTTCGGCTTGGTCGCGCCGGTCTATCAACAAGCCAAGGTATGCGCCCGAAATCTCGCCGGCGAAAACCAGGCCGCCTTCAGGTCGATCGCCCCGGCTACCGCATTGAAAGTGAGCGGCATCAACCTGTTTTCGATCGGCGATTATCGCGGAGACGAAAATACCGAGATTCAATTATTGATCGACCATGCCCGGCGCATTTACCGCAAGATCGTCTTGCGGAATAACACGATTGTCGGGATGCTAATGTACGGCGACACGAGCGAAAGCGCATGGTTCCAACAGTTGATCCGGGATAATGTGGATGTTTCCCGCATGCGGGACGGTTTGATTTTCGGCAAATCGGCTCCAGCCGAAGCCCAATGAAACATGCGGAATTGAAGACATGAATGAAAATAGCATTAAAACCACTTGCCCCTACTGCGGCGTCGGCTGCGGCGTGGAAGCCGAGATCGAAGATGCCGGAACGCGCAAAATAAAGATACGCGGCGATAAAGACCATCCGGCCAACTACGGCCGTTTGTGT